>SVSN01000095.1 GCA_015064285.1 Oscillospiraceae bacterium
CTTTTTCAATGGTGGTTCCCAGGACAGCGATCTGCTCTCCCGGCTGAAAATGACTGACCCGCATCCGCATACACTGTGCCAGACGCTTCAGGCCGTCGTCATCAATTCCCGCAAACAGGTGTATCAATGTTCCGCCTCCACTATATATGCTATTTGTTATTTCGATGCACATCAACATATGGAAATTATATCACAGAACTGTGGGAAATGCAACAGCATACACAAAATTTGTGTGATATAATAGGGACGCAAACAAAACAGGTTCTGCTTTCCGCCAAGGGAAGCCTGCGGTATAGATATATTCAGAAAGGACAGCACATGAAAATCATCAAACGCAGCGGTGAAGAAGTCACCTTTGACCGCACCAAAATAGAGCTTGCCATCACCAAAGCCAACGAAAGCGACAATCCGGAACTTACGCCCCGGCAGATCGAATACATCGGTCTTGTGATCGAAGACTACTGCAACGAAGTGGGCAGAGCCCTTTCCGTGGAAGAGATCCAGGAACTGGTGGAAACCCACATCATCCTGCAGGGCGCACCGGAAACCGCCAAGCGGTACATCCGCTACCGGTACAACCGGAATCTGCAAAGACAGGCCAACACCACCGACACCCAGATCATGTCCCTGATCGAGTGCAACAACGAAGAAGTCAAGCAGGAAAACGCCAACAAGAATCCCACCGTCAACAGCGTACAGCGGGACTATATGGCAGGGGAAGTGAGCCGCGACCTGACCAGACGGCTGCTGCTGCCTCCGGACATCGTGGAAGCCCACAATGAAGGGATTATCCATTTCCACGACATGGACTACTACGCCCAGCATATGCACAACTGCGATCTGGTGAATCTGGAAGACATGCTCCAGAACGGCACCGTGATCAGCGGCACCATGATCGAAAAACCCCACAGCTTCTCCACCGCCTGCAACATTGCCACCCAGATCATCGCACAGGTGGCATCCAACCAGTACGGCGGACAGTCCATCAGCCTGACGCATCTGGCGCCTTTTGTGGACATTTCCCGGAAAAAGATCCGTGCCCAGATTGAAGAAACCATCCGTTCCTGCGGCGGTTCCCTGGATGAAGCCGTGATTTCCGAAAACGTGGAAAAGAGACTGCGGGATGAGATCCGCAAGGGTGTGCAGACCATCCAGTATCAGGTTGTAACGCTGATGACCACCAACGGTCAGGCGCCCTTCATCACTGTGTTCATGTATCTGGGCGAAGCCAGAAACGAACAGGAAAAGCGTGACCTTGCCGTTATTATTGAAGAAACCCTGGAACAGCGGTATCAGGGCGTGAAGAACGAAGCGGGTGTGTGGATCACGCCTGCCTTCCCCAAGCTGATCTACGTGCTGGAAGAAGACAACATCACGCCGGATTCTCCCTACTGGTATCTGACAAAGCTGGCCGCCAAGTGCACCGCGCGCCGCATGGTACCGGACTACATTTCCGAAAAAATCATGCTGCAGAACAAAATCGACAAAAACGGCGAAGGACACTGCTACACCTGTATGGGCTGCCGCAGCTTCCTGACCCCTTATGTGGATCCCGAAACGAACGAGCCCAAGTATTACGGCCGGTTCAACCAGGGGGTTGTTACCCTGAACCTGGTGGACATCGCCCTGTCTTCCGGCGGCAGCAAGGAGAAGTTCTGGGAAGTGTTTGACGAACGGCTGGATCTGTGCTACCGCGCCCTGATGTGCCGGCACAAGAGACTGCGTGGTACCCTGTCCGACGCGGCGCCGATCCTGTGGCAGAACGGCGCCCTTGCCAGACTGGAAAAAGGCGAAACCATCGACAAGCTGCTGTACGGCGGATACTCCACCATATCTCTCGGCTACGCAGGTCTGTATGAATGCGTGAAGTACATGACCGGCAAGAGCCATACCGATCCGGAAGCTACCCCCTTTGCCCTGGAAGTGATGCAGTACATGAACAAGGCCACCGCCAAGTGGAAGGCACAGGAAAACATCGACTTCTCCCTGTACGGCACGCCGCTGGAAAGCTCCACTTACCGGTTTGCCAAGTGTCTGCAGAAGCGGTTCGGCGTTGTGCCCGGCATCACCGACAAAGCATACATCACCAACAGCTATCACATCCACGTAACGGAAGAGATCGACGCCTTCTCCAAGCTGGCCTTTGAAGCAAAATTCCAGGCTCTGTCTCCCGGCGGCGCCATCAGCTATGTGGAAGTGCCCAATATGCAGAACAACATCGAAGCGGTTCTGCAGGTAATCCGGTTCATCTACGACAACATCATGTATGCCGAACTGAACACCAAGAGCGACTACTGTCAGGTATGCGGCTTTGACGGAGAAATCACCATTGTGGAAGACGACGGGAAGCTGGTATGGGAATGCCCCGCCTGCCACAACCGGGATCAGAGCAAGATGAACGTGGCCAGAAGAACCTGCGGCTACATCGGTACCCAGTACTGGAACCAGGGCCGGACGCAGGAAATCAAGGAACGGGTGCTGCATCTGTAATAAAGAAGATGGTACAAAACGAAAGAACGGTCGTCCTCATGGGAGGATAACCGTTCTTTTTGTTGTTTGGATTAAATGAAGCGCAGGGAATCGCAGAAGTTCTGCATACTTTCCAGAATTTCCGGAAGATCGTCCATATCATCTGCATTTACGATGAGATGCTTTACCATTTCCAGTGCCTGCAGTCTGGTGCTTGTGCTTTCGCAACTGCCGCCTGTGGGTTTCAGATCGTCGTACATTCTGGTGTACAGCTGGATCAGCTGCTGGTTGGTGGTTTCCCGGCAGCGGACCACATCGGCGAGTGCCTGTGCCTTGGCCTGTCCGGCGATATCCTCCGGCCCCTGGCTGACCTGCATGGCCTCCAGCGCGTGAACCGTCTTGTACAGATATTCACTGTCCTTGCGAACCGCTTCGATCTTGTCCAGCACATAGTCCATGGACAGCTTGCCCCAGCTGCGGATTTCTTCTGCGATCTTTTCTGTTTCGATGGCTTCGTTCTTTACGTTTTCCTGTGTATTCATGTATGTTTCCTCCGATATTTTCTGTATATCGGACGGATGCACCGCTGTGCAGTTTTCTTCAGCATGGTCACTCTGCCCGTCGGATGGGTCGATCAGGCAGATATGGTCTTCCGCCAGACGGTACGCCCGTCCTTTTTTCACCAGACCCTCAGCCCGTTTGGGCCAGGTCGGTTCTCTTTCATTTCCATGCATATCGGTGACCCTTACGTTTTTTTCGATGGGTGAGCCCCCCTTGTCACGATATTCCGGCACCGTTTTTTGTTATGGGTGTCCGCCCCTGCCGGAATCAGTATAACACATCCACAGAACGATTGTCAATAGAGTATCTGCGTTTTTCTACTTTTCCTGCATCTCCGGCACAGGCTTGTACGTGAATTCCCCGTTTTCACCCGGCACGGCTTCCAGGAAGGTCATTGTTCCCGCGTAACCGTTTATCCCGGCAAATCCGGCGAAAATTATACGACCGTTCCACACGGCGGCTTTCGGCACGGACCGGCAGGGGATCTTCGGATTCTCCGGTTTCCGCCATTCCGTAAAGGGTTTGTCGGAGATCAGATACTGCCCTTCCCCATGGAGACTGAAAATCAGATAGTATTTTTCCTGCAGCGCCAGATAGTCGGAGCATTCCGGCTCGGCAGCATCGGGAGCTGTGTAGATCGGCCCCAGCTCTGTCCATGTTTCCCCGTCGGGAGAGGTCAGATGCACAAGGCAGCCCTTGCCGCTGCTGACTTCCGTGGTGGTGACAAACATATGCATCTGTCCGTCTTCCCCTCTGACAATCTTGGGATCTCTGGCGGAAGCACCCGTATACGCTTCGCTCAGGGTAAAGCCGAATGCCGCATCTTTCCGGTAGTGGAAGCCATCCTCCGACACAGACCGTCTGACGGGGGCCGAAGAACCGTCGGACATACGCACCGTATAATAGAGCTGATGCTGTCCTTTTTCCCGGATCCACGACCCGGTACAGATGGAACCTTCCGCAGGATCGTCAATGGCAACCGCCATGGGATGACTGTCCCAATGCACCAGGTCAGCGGTGGAAATGTGTTCCCACTGGTGGGCGCCCTTCCCCCATTTGCTTCTGTGGTGATGCCGGTCTTTCAGATACAGCACATGATACCGTTCCCCGTCCGCAAAAGGCATACAGTCCCCCACAAACACACCGTCGCCGGGCATCCAGCCTTCCGCACCGGTAAAACTGCCGGTCACGTCCGGCTCCGGTTCTGCCTCCGGGATCGGTTCCATGGACAGACCGGCTGTGCAATGCACCAGCGTTCCTTCGGTGAAAAGCGGCGTGCCGAAAGGCCATTCTTCATCCCGGATCTGCTCATTTCTGTACAGTTCCATCCGGAACGGCTGATATACAAAGCGGATCCTGTCCCCCAGTGCCGCATCGCAGCGTACACACAGCGGCTCTTCTCTGACGGAAAACAGCGCAGACACCTGCAGGATCCCGTCTGTCCAGGTGCATTCCAGCACCGGATGCCCGTCACTTTCATAACGGAACTGGCATTCTTCCTCACCCACAGCAAATGTGAGCATCCATGGTTTATCCTGTAAAATAATAGGCAGCATATTTCTCTCCTTTTTACTGATGGGTCTGATACCGGATACAGTGCCGCAGATCGGCTGCCCCGTTTGCCCTGGCCGCAAAAACAGCCGCACCCAGCGCCGCTTCCTCCGTATATACCGGAATCCGTACAGGCATACCGAACATCTCTTCCAGAATCTTCTGCAGCACCGGATTCTTCCGGACACCGTTGCCGGATGCTGTCAGGAACGCCGCCTTTCCATGGGGCATGGTTTCATACATACCATACAGCTCCGCCGCCATACCGGTCAGTACACCGCTGCACAGTCCTTCCGGTGTCAGATCCTCTTCTCCGATCCCGGTGATTTCGCCCCGCAGATCCGGATCATCCCGGGTACCGCAGAACGTCGTGCGCACATGCAGAATATTTTTCTCCTCAAGTCCCTTTGCGGCCAGCGCATTCATGGTTTCGTACTGTTCCCTCTCCGGCAGTCCCAGAGCCGCAGCATATCCGCGGAAAAACCGTTCCAGCATGGCATATGCCCGGCCGCCGCACAATCCAGAGCCGGAAAGCAGACAGGTATGTTCGTCAAAGGGACGGGTCTCCACCGCACCCTCCATCAGTTCAGCATTTCTGCCGCACAGCACAGAAATCTGGCTGCCGGTTCCGATATTGACAAGCACGGTATTCTCCGGCTCTCTGACAGAACCGAGAAACGCTGCCTGATTATCTCCGATCCCCACCGACACAGGAATCCCCTGCCAGTGCCCCAGAATTTCGTACCGGTCGGTTACTTCCGGCAACATGGCAGGTTCCAGTCCCAGCACCGTCAGCGCTTTTTCGTCAAATCTGCCGTATCCAATCCGGAACAATCCCAGAGAAGCGGCGTTGGTGGTGTGGATCACCGGTTTCGGAAGTCCGCACAACACCATGGCAGTATAGTCCATGATGGTACAAAGATAGGCCGGCAGCGGCGCTTCTCCCAGCAGGGACAAGGCATAATGGGTGGCAAGACCGTATCCTGCCGGGACGCGGTACCCTGTTTTCTGCCGGATCATCTCACAGGCTGAGGGGGTTCCCAGACCTGCCCGCCCGTCCTGCCAGGTGTACAGCGGCGAAAGTGCCTTGCCCTCCGGTGAAACATACAGAATACCATGCATCTGTCCCGTAATGCCGATGGAAGAGATCCTGTATGTATCCGTTATCTCCCGCAGCAGTCCGGTCACTGCAGAAAGAATCTTTTCCGGATCCTGCCGGTGTTCCCAGGAAAACGCCGATACCATTTCCCCGTCGTTCGGCACATTCCGCACCGCACAGACCTCGCCGGTTTCCGTATCCAGTACCACCGCACTGATGGTGGTAGTCCCGATATCCAGTCCTGCGGACAATTTTCCGTTCATGTTTCTCACCACACCATTCCCGTTTCAGTTTTTGGCTGTTTCTCCGGCACCGTGAATCTTCCGGAGCCATTTGCCGCTCTTCAGACGATAGTAACACCATACGCATTTGATAATCTGGTCGATTTTCAGCATAGTATAGATCCAGAAGGAAGACCAGTGGAACACCAGCCCTGCCAGATACCCCAGCGGAATGGAAGCCACCCACAGGAACAGAATGTCCCCTGCCATCAGGAATTTGGTATCCCCGCCTGCCCGGAGCACACCCTTGGTCAGGATGGAGTTCATGGACTGGAATATCACAATCAGGATGATGGCATCCATCAGATCATATGCAATCGCCTTCGCTTCGGCGGACACATCGTAATAATTGATAATGGGCGTCCGCAGCAGCAGAATCACCAGCGCTGCCGCACAGCCGATCAGAAAACCGAGAAACAGAAAGGTATACCCCTGCTTCTGGGCTTTTTCGTAGTCGCCTTCCCCCATGGTATGCCCGGTGATGATGCCGCTGGCATTGGAGATACCGGTGGTCAGCACGGAAGAAAGCCGCTGTACTACGTCCGTTACAGAGTTGGCAGCGACAAAAGCCTGCCCTATCCGCCCCATGATCATGGCAACGGCGTTATTGCCCAAAGCCAGCAGGGAGTCGCTGATCAGCACAGGAATACTGACACGGAAGTATTCCCTTACCAGATCCCGTGCATTCATGAAAAAATCCTGCAGCCGGTAGCGGATCCGCTTGTCGATGAAGAAGAAGTATCCGCAGATGAAAGCCAGCTCAAAAATCCGGGCGATCAGCGTACCCAGTGCCGCCCCCGCAATCTCCATCCGGGGTGCACCCAGATGCCCGAAAATGAAGACCCAGTTGAAAAACACATTGACAAAAAAGGCGCAGATCGAACAGGTCAGCGGGATCAGTGTCTGTCCCACAGTACGCAGCACAATGGTACAGGTCAGAGACAGCCCCATACAGATATAGGTGGGGATCATCCACCGCAGATAGATCACGCCGTAGTGGATCAGTTCCGGGTCCGGCGTATAGATCTGCATGATCAGGCCGGGTACCGCAATGGTGGCGGCGGTAAACACACCGGCAAAGACCAGAAGAAACCGCAGCATGATGGTAACGGCTTTTTTCAGGGAAGTCAGATCCTTCATACCCCAGAAACGGGAGGTCAGAACAGACGCCCCCATGCCGATCCCCATACAGCAGATCTGAAACAGCGTGATAAACTGTCCTGCCAGAGAAGATGCGGAAAGCTGCGCGTCTCCCATGCTGCTGAGCATTATGGTATCCATCAGGTTGATCCCTACGGTGATCAGCTGCTGGAGGGAGACGGGTATGGCGATTTTTGCCATTTTCAGGTACAGTTCCTTGGTACCGAGATACTCGCGGATTGGATACTTCATGTAACAAAACCTGTCTTTTTGGAAAATTTCTTCTTTTATTATAACACAGTTTTTCCTTTTCTGCAATTCTCTTCTCAAAACCGTTGACTTTTTTTCCCGGAGAATGTATACTGTACCCAACATCTCTTTCCAAAGAAAGGAATACCATATGAAAATCGCATTTGCCGGACTCCGGCATGACCATATTTTTGCCGTGCATAAAATGGCACTTGCCCATGGAGAATACGAGATCACCGGGGCATTCGAAGAAAATGACGCCGCCAGAGAACGGGCAGAATCTGCTTTCGGCGTAAACTGCTGCTATCCCACCTATGAAGCTCTTCTCTCCGACGACACTGTGGAAGCGGTAGCTCTGGGCGGCTGCTATGCCCACAGAGGAGCCATGGCAATCCAGGCACTGAGGGCGGGCAAGCATGTCCTGGCGGATAAACCGCTCTGCACGGATCTGGAAACACTGGATGAAATCGAAAAGCTGGCAAAGGAAACCGGTAAAAAAGTCAGCGGTATGTTCACCATGCGTTACGAACCCAAGCTGCGGGCGGTGGTAAATCTGGTGCAGTCCGGCGCCCTGGGGGAAATAGGCAACATCTACTTCGGCGGCCAGCATCCCCTTCAGTACGGCAGACGGCCCATGTGGTATTTTGAAAAAGGCATGCACGGCGGCGTTATCAACGACATTGCCATCCACGGCATTGATATTCTTTCCTTTGCGTTCGGCATGAACAGCTTCAAGGTTCTTTCCGCCCGCTGCTGGAACAAATATGCCCTGGCGGAAAAGGATTTCCGTGACAGCGCCCAGTTCATGCTCCAGGCAGAAGACGGCGCCGGTATCCTGTCTGATGTGTCCTATGCCGTACCGGACGGCGTGGAATTTGCGCTGCCGCTGTACTGGCAGTTCCATGTATGGGGCACCGGCGGCGTGCTGGACTTTTCCATCGGCAAGAAAGACATGCTGTTCTGGCAGAAGGGACAGAAGGATGCGGTTGTACTGGACGAGATCCCCCCGGAAGCAGACTACATGACCGATTTCCTGCGGCTGGTACAGGGAGAGAAAAACGTAATCCTGCCCATGCATGATGTATTTGCCGCCACCCGCAACACCCTGACCATCCAGAAATACGCTGACGACGCAGAATAAGTCCTGTCACAGGCAGAAAGGTGTTACCATATGATTTATTACATTGACCCTCACAACGGCCGGATCGGCGCCGA
>SVSN01000096.1 GCA_015064285.1 Oscillospiraceae bacterium
CTTCCGGGGATCCGGCATCATAATTCTTTTGTGTTTCCACCCAGAACTGCGCCGTTTCGTTTCTCCAGTAGCCGTACATTCCTTCCCCGGCGGCTTCGGTATCCAGCAGGAGATAGGGAATGCTCCGGCTGTCCGCAGACACAACACCCTGTTCCGGAACATAGTATTCCCGTGTGGCACCGGAACTGAGCCGCAGCTTCGGCAGACCGTCTTCCCCCCATTTCCAGATGTAGTCGAAGTCAAATCCCTCGAAAGCGCAGTCCGGTTCCCGGCGCAGGTCGTAGTTGTCGTAGGCACCGTACTTGACACCGTTTTGCTGACAGAATTCGATGAATTCTTCGCCGGTGAAGACGGTGGAAATCAGTCTGGACAGTTCTCTGCGTTCTCTGGCTTTCAGATCGGGATCCAGCAGATAGGGATAATTACCGGTTTCATCCACGGTTACATCGTAGGTCATGAAGTCCTGTACCATACCGTATTTGCAGGTAGCATAGAATGCCCAGAATTTATTGGCTTCCCACGCATAATCGGGATCCTTTTCATATATCAGATTTACCATTTCCCGTATGGTCATCTCTTCAAATTCTGCCGGATCGAGAGTGCCGCCAGCCGCCTTATCTGCAAGCCTGAACAGGATTTCCCGCATGACTTCATCTGTCATAAACACAGGCGGGTCATTCTGTACACTGTAGGAAACTTCCCAGTCTGCCGCAGGAGATTCGATACTGCCGCAGAAATAGGAGGTCACACAGGTGGTACTGAAGCCGCAGACACCGGCGGCATACAGCCTGTTTTCCGGCGGTTCGGGTGCATCAATGGTAATCTGTGCTCCGGACCAGCAGCTGTCCACAAGTACCGCTTCCCCGGCAACCCCGCCGATACAGATACGGTCGGTGGTGACAGCATCTGCATATCTTTCATATCCTTCCGGCATCGATGTGTATTCAGCTGTGTATGCAGCCGCGCCGACATATTCGATGGTCACATTGTCCGTGTGACAGCCGGCGAAGAAATCGCCCTTCCCGGCAACCATGCCCACATACATGGGCTTGTTGCGGTCCTTACCGCTGACATCAATCACAATGGAGCTGTCCTCGATGCCCAGATTCTTGATGATGCCGCCCATGGTTTCTACATCGTAGCCATATTCGGAGCCAAGAACAGGCATACCATCTTCGTCATATCCCCATTCCCGTCTGTCTGTCAGGAAATAGCAGGTTTCCACCTGTCCGAACAGACCCACATGGCTCCATTCGCCGTTGGTGTCAATGTGTACGTTGGAAATCACGTATCCATTGCCGTTGAAAATGCCGGTGAATCTGTCCCCCTGCACATATTTGTAGTATTCCACACCGTTGTCGTCTGTCAGCGTCAGCGTATACGGCTCGGCTTCATTCCCGATGGGCACAAACCCATCCTCATAAATCCCGCCGGGCTGGTAGTATTCCGCCGGAATCACAATATCGTTCATCAGGATATAGCTGCCGCCCAGATTTTCTCTGACCGCCTCCAGATCCTCCGCAGTATACACGCCGATCCAGCCATCCGGCACTTCCGTCAGCCGGGTCACGCTGTCCGTCCGCAGGAACAGCATATTGATATACTCTCTCACCGCCGGAACCCCTGCGCAGACGCCTATGGCGCAGACCATCGCCGCCACCGCAGCCGCCAGAACCGGTTTCACAGACAGCCGTTTTCCTGTCTTCTTTTCCGGAGACAAAGCGGCACGGCGCATCTTTTCCCGCTGTGCCTCATCCGGGTTCAGAGTATCAAACAGAGCACGGATTTCTTCGTTTTCGTTTTTCATTTCGTATCTCCTTTCGTCAGCAGGCATCGGAGCCGTTCTCTGCCCTTCTGCAGCTGCGTCCGCACTGTACTTTCGTTTCTGCCCAGAGTCCGGGCTACTTCCGCTGTACTGAGCTCCTCATAATAGTACAGATACAGCACATCCCGGTACCGGGCGGGCAGATCCCGCAGGATTTCTCCCGTGTCTGTTTCCGCAGGCTCCGGGGCGTCCACCGCCGTGAGGGTTTCCGGCAGATCCTCAAAATCCATCCGTCCCCGGTTCCAGAGACTGCGCTTCATATTCATGCTTTCGTTGCAGGCGGCACGGAGGAAATAGGCTTTTTCATGCTCCTCGGAGTCAAAGGCTTTTCCCGACCGCAGCCATCGGGCAAACACATTCTGGGCGGCGTCTTCCGCATCCTCCCTGTGTCCCAGCCGCAGATAACACACACGGTATACCCGGTCAATGTTGCGCACATAAACCGACTCAAAATCGTGCATAGGCTCCCTCCTTTCAGAATCATCTGAAGTACTTCACCCTATCATACAATCCACTGGGTGAAAATGTCTGCGTTTTCCGGAAAAAACAGAAATTCCCGCAAAAAAACCTGCTCCTCCGGAGAAAAGCAGGCTTTGGAGATCAGAAAATCATGGACAGCAGATACAGCGCCGCCATGTGGGCGGGATAGAAAACATAGAAAAACCATTTCATCCGGTATTTTCCCGGCCTGCCGTTATACAGCGCCAGGGGAATCAGGGCAAGCAGACACCAGATCTGCCGGGTGTCGCCCATCTGCCACTGGACAAGGGACAGCGCCGCCAGTCCAACGCCAAGGGCAATTTTACGCATCCACGGCTTTTCCGGCATATACGCCAGCACCGGCACCAGAATCCCGCAGAAGCCGTAATCCACCCGGATGGCCATGCAGACAAGGGCACAGAGAACTGTGAAAAGCAGCAGTCCTGCGGCGGTAAGGAAACTGCGAAGTCCCCGGGAGACGCCATGATTTTCAAGATGTGTACCAAAGACGGTTTCTTCCCCCAGAAGGGCGGCCTTTGTCTCCTGAAACAGCGCCATCAGCACAATGGAAAAAGAGAAGGTCAGAAGAATGCCGAAATACAGATCCCGTTCGGCGATGGTGTAGACAATCTGACAGCCCACGCCCAGGATGAACACCTGCAGAAAATACCGCATCCGGTTTCGGGTATATCGGAATCCCTCCGCAATGCACCAGGCAAACAGAGGATAGGCAATCCGCCCCACAATCCGCATCCATCCTTCCCCCGGGAACAGCATCAGTCCCGCGTGGTCGATGAGCATGGTGGCAGCGGCAATCAGTTTTAAGATAAAGCCGGACATGGTTTCCTCCGGAAAAGTAAGATATGAGTCAATGATGATTAACTAACCTGTTCGCAAAAGGGGAACGCGGCTTTCTTGAAAGAAAGCCTGGCAAAGAACTTTAAACATGGGTAATTGAAGAACATAGTATCTGCAATTCCATGTGCCACTGGATATTGTATATCCAAGACACAAGAAATAGTGAAGTGAGCTCGCAGGTACCAAGCCTGCTCGCCGTAGCCGGTTTTTGATCGCATGATTTAGTTAATCAGTGGTTACGTAAGCATAAGAAGTATAGCACAGTTCCGGGGATTATGCAAGAGGCAGGGGGGAATGGCGGGAAAATCCGGGAAAACCGTTGACTTTTCTGTTCCTTTCCCGTATACTGGTGGTACCATCATTGCCATACAAGGAGGTTTTTCCTATGTTATACACACATTATAATTTTGCAAAAGATCCGGCGGTTGTATTCTTCAAAGGCCGGTATTTCCTGTACCACTCCGCCAGGGTACCCGGTGACACACGGCTGCGGATCGGCATTGCCACCTCCGGCGACGGGGAAAACTGGACGTTTGAAACCCTGCTGCCCCTGGATTTCCCCTGTGAAGGGGAAGAAAACGGACACGGTGCCCCTGCTGCTATTGTGGTGAACGGCAAGGTGCATCTGTTCTATCAGACCTACGGCAACTGGAAAAAGGACGCTATCTGCCATGCGGTCTCCCCGGACGGACTGTATTTTGAGAAAGATCCCACCAACCCCATTTTCCGCCCCACTGACGACTGGTGCTCCGGCCGTGCCATTGATGCGGATGTCTGCATTTTCGGGGACAAGCTGTATCTCTATTTTGCTACCCGGGATCACGAAATGAAGATCCAGAAGCTGGGTGTGGCTGCAGCCCCGGCGGATTCCGGTTTCCACAGAGAGGACTTCACCCAGTGCGTGGCGGAAACCATTCTGGAGCCGGAGCTGCCCTGGGAGGGGGAATGCATCGAAGCCCCTGCCGCTATGGTGCACGAGGGCAAGGTGTATATGTTCTATGCCGGTGCATATAACTGCTGGCCCCAGCAGATCGGTGTGGCCACATCCGAAGACGGCATCCATTTCACCCGGCTGTTTGATAAGCCCTTTGTAAAGCCCGGCAACGCGGAAGCATGGAACGCCAGCGAATCTGGGCATCCCTATATCTTCGAAGACCCTGCCACGGGGAAAGTATTCCTGTACTATCAGGGTTCCCCGGACAAGGGCAAGACCTGGTATCTGTCCCGCCGAGAGGTTTCCTTCTCCCACGGATATCCGGGTGCTGCCCCCGGTATGGAAATCACTGCCGCTGACCGTGCCGCCGTTCTTCCCCAGTCCATCGCCACGCCGCCCGTGCCTGACAAGGAACAGAAAATCCTTCGTGCGGCATGGATGATTGCGGCGGTGCCCATGACCACGGAACGGCAATTTGCCGAAGTGGCGGAAGCGGGCTTCAACATGATCATCCTGAGCCGGCCGGAAGGAGAAGAAATGCTGGCAAACTACTGTGCCTGGATGGGAAAATACGGTCTGAAAGCTCTGTGGTACGACAGTAAGCTCCGTGTGGGCAGCTACACCGGTCAGATGGACGATTATGTATTCTCTCCCGTCACCTGGGGACATATGCTCTGTGACGAACCCGGCGCCGCCGCCTTCCCGGAACTGGCACGGATGTACCGGGACTACACGGAAAAAGCACCGGGCAAGGTGGCCTTTATCAACCTGTTCCCCATTTACGCCAATATGCAGCAGATCGGCAACAAGGACTACGAAGAACACCTGACCCAGTTTTTCGATACCGTACACCCGGACTATCTCTCGGTGGACGTGTATCCCATGGACAGAGACGGTGTGGGCGGCTACTATTTTGACAATCTGGATCAGTTCTCCACCGCCTGCCGGAACCACGGCATTCCCTTTGCGGTGTACATCCAGTCCGTCAGCTTCCACCATGTAAAGAGACTGCCCTCCGGTGCGGATATGCGCTGGCAGGCCTGGTGTGTGCTGTCTTTCGGCGCTACCAATATCGAGTATTTCACCTACCGCACCCCCGACTCCGCAGCGGAAGTGTTCTTACCTGCCCTGATCGACCGTGACAACACCAAGACCAGCCGCTGGTACGCCGCCAGAGAAATCAACCGGGAAATCGCCGCCATGGAAGACGCATTCCTTTCCTACCGGAATCTGGGTGCGTTTACCCATAAGGGGGAGAAAGCCGGAGATTTTGCCCGGTTTGCAAACCAGTACCGGGATTTTGCCGTGCTGGAAGAAATCCACAGCGAAACCCCACTGCTGATCGGCGCTTTTGCAGCAAAAGACGGGGATGGCTATGCGTTTACCGCCGTGAACCTGACCGATCCGGGAGAAGAAGCGCTGCCGGCGGATGCCGCGTTCCGTCTGACAGATGGGTATGACACTGTACTCTGGCAGAAAGGCATATGCACGACACTGACACCGGATGCCGACAGATCTATCCGGGTGAAGCTGGACTGCGGCGAAGGCGTGTTTGTTGAGGCAAGACGTAAGAAGTAAGCGAGCAGAAGTAAAAAAGGCCTGCCGGCAGATGTTTCGTTCTGTCAGCAGGCTTTCTTTTGTACTCAGATCAGCTCGGATGTGTGGGGAACTTTGGAGATTCTGGGAGCGGCGCCTGTCAGGTGGGAAATATCCCTGTATGCGGGAATTCCGGCATCATCAAACATACCTTCCGGAATCTGGGCGGTCCAGCCAGCTTCGTCAAATGCCGGTGCTTCGATGCCGAAGGCGTACAGGACGATGGCCGCCAGGTCACGGATGTTCATGACTTCGATCTGCCCTTTCTGTACCGTTTTGCCGGCAGCAGCGAAGGTTACCAGCTTTTCCGCATCCGTCCAGCCGCCGTGGCCTGCACCGGAGCCGTTGAAGGGGGTACCGCCGTGGTCTGCAATGACGATGAACAGGGTTTCCTCCAGAATTCCGGCATCTGCCGCCGCGGTGTACACGTCATTCACCAGCCCGTCCACTTCATGGATCCGCTGCAGATGCTTTTCAGACCCGTATCCGTGGCCATGTCCTGCGCCATCCACGCTGTCCATCTGTATGAACAGGAAGGCAGGCTTTTCGGCCCGGATGTAGTCGCAGATCTTTATGGTCAGCTCAGTGTCCCGGGCGGTATCGTGGGTCACGTTCTGATCGTTTTCCACGATCCCGAAGGTAATGGGATTCCAGTCACAGAAAGACCCCAGAGGTGCCTCCGGCATCACTTCCCGGATCCGGCGGAACAGGGAGGGAAAGGGCGAATCGGTGGGATAAGGGATGGAAGAAACAATCCCGTTGGTCAGCCCGTGTACTTCCGGGCCTACACCCAGCAGCATGGAGCCCCAGCATTCGGCGCTGATGGTGGGATTGGACGCCAGTGCGTCATAGGTTACGGCACCTTCTGCGAAAATACGGTCGAAATGGGGCGTGTCCGCCTCTCGGATGAACGCACCCGCGCCGTCGATGCCGACAACAATAACGTGTTTATAAGTAGGATGAGACATAGTTTACCTCCGGTGAAGAATATGGAAACTGATTTCATTATACCCCCGAATCCGGACACTGTCAAGGCAGTTTTCTCCGAATCCTCTTGTAATTCCGACGGCAGTATGCTATACTGAACACAGTGAATATTCCTGAAAATAAACAAAAGGAGACATAACCATGCGTACATCCACCAAACGGATTTTCACCCTGTTTCTGGCTGCGCTGCTCCTGACGGGCTGCGGCACCGGTACTACGGCAGAAACCACCGGAGACACGGCGGCGGAAGACACACAGATCGTGGAAACCGAAGCGGAAACCACCCGTGCCCAGACGAAGGACTCCCTCCCGGACGACCTGGATTTCGGCGGCCTGTCCATGCCCATCCTGTATCGCGGCTGTGAAGCGGATATCATTGAAGTATATGCGGAAGAACTGACAGGGGAACCCGTTTCCGATGCCGTCTACAACCGGAATACCGGCGTGGAAGAACGGCTGAACGTGAAAATTGCCTACCAGCCCATGGGCACCGGCACGGCTGACCAGTTCCCGGCTGATGCCAAGGCTTCCATCATTGCAGGCTCCGACGATTTCAGCATCGCTTCCTGGAACCAGTTCTCCTCCGTGGCGCTGTGCCTGGAAAACCTGGTCATGGATCTGCAGAACGCACCGTATCTGGATCTGGAAAAGCCCTGGTGGAACAGCGAATACATGGATGTGCTCCAGATCGGCGACCAGAAGCGGTTCTATCTGATGGGCGATATCTGCCTGAATGCTCTCCGTGTCACCGCCGCCACCTTCTTCAACCAGAAGCTGTATAATGATGTGTTCGGCGATTACAACGACCTGTATCAGCTGGTGCTGGAAGGGGGCTGGACCATTGAACAGCTGAAAGCCATGGGTGAAGCCGGGTATCAGGACACCAACGGTGACGGCACCATGGGATACGGCGACATTTTCGGCATCGATACCACCACCATCTCCCACTGTGACTACTTCGCCTACTGTGCAGGCTTCCAGGTATCCGCCAGAGATGAAAACGGCATGCCCTACCTGACCCTGCAGGACGAAAAGAACTACAACATCATCGACAAACTGCAGGATCTGTACTGGAACTCCGGCAACGGCCTGTTCATCGAAAAGGATGCGGGCGGTGCGTTCAACGGCACGGTGTATGTGGAAGACTTCTCCTCCGACACCATCCTGTTCATGCCCCACTGGTTCAAGATCTGTGAAAATCTGCGGGATATGGAAAGCGGCTACGGGCTGATTCCTTACCCCAAGTACGACGAAAACCAGCAGAACTATATTTCTCTGGTGCATGACAGTGCGTCCCTTTTCTTCCTGCCCCAGACCTGCGGCCATGCGGAAGAAGCCTGTGCCGTACTGGAAGCCCTGTGCGCCGAAACCTACCGGACAGTTATGCCCGCTTACTATGAAGTGGCCTTAAAGCGTCAGTATGCCCGGGACGATATTTCCGCCCAGATGATCGACCTGATCCACGACACCTCCATGACCGACTTCGGCTACGTATACAACTACAGCATCGGTTCCGTGGGTACCATCATGCGTAACGTCATCGGTCAGAACGGCAATTACGCCTCCTCTGTGGCATCCGTGGAAGAAAAAGCCAAATCGGAACTGGCCAAGCTGATCGAAACCTACACAAGCATCGGATAAATCTGCCGATAAAAAGCCACCTGTTAAAGGGTGGTTTTTTCTTTGGGCGAACAAAAACAGCCTGCTCCGGAGAACTAGACTATCCCCCGAAAAATAGACAATGACAAAAAGAACCTCTTGTTGTAGAATATAACTACAGCAGGAGGTTTTGTCATGGCAAGAAAATATACGAAAATGGAAATACTCGCAGAAGAGGTATTC
>SVSN01000097.1 GCA_015064285.1 Oscillospiraceae bacterium
CAGCGCTTTCACCATCCATATCCTATATACTGTCTCTATCGTTTAACCGTTCAATTCAGTAAATATGGCAATCGTTTCCTGGATAGCAGCTTGTGTTTTGCTTTCAATTGCAGCCAGGGCAGATGTGATTTCCATCTTGCCTTCCTTGACATTGTTGTTCAGCGTCCATACAACGCCTCCCCATCCGTATACGTACCCCAGTTCAAAGGTACCGCCGGCAAACATGATGTCCAGCATTTCCTGTCCTTCCTGGTCCTGGGCATACTTGAAGTCCAGCGTTGTGTTGAAGAATACATCACGGACGGTTTCATGGGAATAGGCAGCCATGTGTTCCAGAATGACACCGGTACGTTCCGCATCGGGATTGGTGATCGGAATGGCGATTGCATTGGCGCAATGGAAGATGTAAGTCAGGTAGTTCTCCTGCGCTTCATCATATTTGGGCAGGGGTGCAATCCCGATACCGAATTCCACATCCCGCAGATTCTTGACAGCCCCCAGAGGCTCGAACAGGAACAGCGTATTGCCCAGATACATCATGGCATGATGCTTATGGACAGGCAGACCCGCGCCCAGAGAACCGCCCGCATTGTGTGCATTGTTATGCTGGTCACTGAACATGGTGGACGCAAGCTTTTCGTATGTCGTCAGATACTTTTCGGGCAGACCGTTCCATACCGGCACTCCCTTTTCATCTCTGACGAACAGGTTGATGTTGGAAGTGTGCAGCAGACAGATGGGGGCATTGTCCTGATACATGGAAAAAGGATACCGGTCTGCGGTAGTCCACTTGCCGTCGCCGTCTGCATCATTCTTGACAGACATCATCATCTCGATCATGACATCGAGTGTCCATGTTCCATCCCGGACAAGCTGATACGGATCCGGCAGATTCAGTTCCTTGATCATAGTCTTATTGAATACTGCAGGATAGAATGTCTCAAAATACCCAACGTGCAGATCCCCGAATAACGAGAATGCATAATCGCAGAGTGTTACAGAGTCGATTGCCGTCTTGTTCCACCACGGATTATTGATGTCGATCGCATCGATCTCATTGGTATTCCAGAGAAAACCGTTCGTGGCATGGCTGACCATATGACTGAGGTCCAGAGTGTACATATCATATACATCATCATCTGATACAACCATATTCGTGATGGTATCCTTGGTATCCTGGTATTCGTGGTTGATGATCTGGAAAGCAATATTCAGTTCCTCCGCCACTCTCAGGTTCCGGTTATACATGGCGTCATCCAATGATTCGCCGGTCAGTCCCTCTTCCCCGATATTGGTATAGGCAACATTGGACAGGTTGTTGAGTATACGGAATGTGTACCCCTCATAATCATTGGGCTGGAGTACATCATATATAGTTGTTTCTATTGGCGTTGTTTCCTGGGTATCTGCCGCAGTATCGGTCTGTTCTTCCGTATCTGCACCTCCGCAGGAAGCCAGAGTGTTCACCAGAAGAATTACCGCAAGCAGCCCGGCGGTATACTTACGTTTCATGATTTACATTTTTCCTTTCTGCTGTTTTGGTATACTGAAATTCGTCCATTGACCTGCTCTAAGACTATAACAACACAGAAACCGCTTACTCAATATCGCAGATCTGGATTTCCTGGAAAACCATGCCGTATGCACTGTCCGGGGGATTGGCTTCCATGGGTTCTCCTGTCCAGTTTTTCGCAAAGTTGGCGGAATAGCACATCCACATCGTCTTGCCGTCTTCGGAAATAAACTTGGACGGGAAGTTCACAAAGTAGGCTTCTTCCCCGAAATGCTTCATATAGGTGACAAGCTTCCATTCGCCTGTCAGGGTTTCGCATTCGAGAATATAGGTATTGTACTTGGAAACTGTTGTGGTTCCGTCGGTAACTGTCATAAAATACCGTTTAAGGGGGGCGTTGTAGGTCACAGTGACACAACCCATGTTGTTCTGCCATTCCAGCAGAGGCTGGATCTCTTCAAAGTTGTTTGACCAGATCGCTTCTCCGTTTGCATCCTTGCCGGCATAAAATTCATACGCGTTCGGATCGTTGATGGTTTCCGGAGAGGGGGTAACACGGATCAGATAGATCTGGTCGCCCGTAATCCAACTGTTGTGCGTAAAATTCTCAAGTGCTACAGGATAGAATTTGAGATCGGAACCATGTGCCACAAGATACGCCTTTCCGTCCGGAGAATGCTCCATGTTCTTGCCGAAATCCACAAAATGCGGTGCGCCGATCTTTACAGGCCAGCCGCACATACCCGTTTCCCCGAAGATGGGCTTTTCCGCAGTATGGGGACAGGGAGTCCATGTTTTGCCAAGGTCATCGGAAACACGGAAACCTACAAAAGGCCCGAGGTGAGGCCAGTTGTAGCTATTCTTGCCGAAATATGTTCTTCCGTAGGGGCCAAGGCAATAGGTGCCGTAATACCAGTAGCCGTTGTACACCAGGGAACCGCAGGCATATCGTCCTGCATACGGAAATGCGTCTGCATACTGGAGCTCCGTTGCAGTGATTTTGAGATCCAGCGGATTGTCACCTTCCAGAAGGGCCTGACAAGTGGTGGTGGTATAGTCAACCAGCAGGTGTCCGTTTTCATCACGGTGACTTACGATCTCAGACTTGGCAAAACGTCCGTCCGTTATACCGTCTGTAAAGGGAGAATACAGGTTCCCGTCACTTGCCCAACAGGGATACCATGTATCCGCTACAGGATAATGACGGCTTTTCCCGGTGAAGCGAATGTTCTTCCAGCGTTCGGATTCCTTGAAGGGAATATCTGCCGGAGGATTGCTGTGCCATACAAAGGGTTCAAATGCCATGATAAATTCTCCTTTCTGATATGCAGAAAATTTGTGTTGTTCAGATTTCTTTCAGTGCTTCAAAAATGGCTGCAATATTTTCTATCGGCGTTTTTGCCTGGATATTATGAATGGCATTGAAAACAAAACCGCCATCCTTTCCGAAAATTTCACAGCGTTCCTTCACCTGTTCACGAATCTCTTCCGGCGTACCGAACGGCAGGAGCTTCTGTGTGTCCACACCGCCGCCCCAGAAAACGATATCCCGTCCGTATTTCTGTTTCAGTGTGACAGGATCCATACCGGCTGCCGAACATTGTACAGGATTCAGGATGTCAAAACCGGATTCGATGAACAGCGGAATAAACGGTTCAATGGCACCGCAGCAGTGCTTGAAGGTTTTCCAGCCGGTGTTTTCATGGATCCAGGTATTGATCTTTTTATAGTACGGCATATAGAGTTCCCGGAAAGTTCGGGCAGAGCAGAATGTGGAATTCTGTGTACCGAAATCCGTGCCACATATAAACATCACATCGATCCGGTCTCCCGCCCGTTCCCGGAGTTTTTCCAGATTCACGAGGGCAATGTCGGTCTGCCGGTCAAAAATATAGCGCACATACTCCGGCATGGACACAGTTGCCATATACCATTCTGCCACATCCCGGATGCCCTTTGGATTCTTCATACCCGGTCCGGGAACCAGCGCCGCATCTCCCAGCCCCATGCCGCCAAAATTTACAACAACGCCGCGGCTGGTTTTTTCGGCAAGTAAAATATCTTCTGTGAATTCGTCGAGCACTTCATCAGAGGTATACCCGAATTCTTCCAGGTTGTCCTCCGGATCCAGTTCCTCTTCGTCTTCAAAGGGGATCTGCCGGGAGAGATTGTCGAAGTAGCAGCCGTTTTTGGGCATCTTACCGCTTGGTCTTGCGGTACAGTCCCCGCAGGGATACATATAGTGATTTCCGTCTGCATCCTCGGTGGTTTTGAAATTCCCGGGAACAAGAACTTCCAGTCCGTTGTCCAGGCGCCATTCTTTCCAGTTTTCGTTTTTGACACCGAACATATTCGTCCGTCCGCCTACGCCTTCCACATCCACACCCAGAGCTTCCTTAAGATCATCCTCGATCAGCCCGAGCATCTGAAAAGGTTCGTACAGTCTGACGGGTCGTTTTTCCAGTCCGTAATAATCACGCAGTGCAGCCACACAGGTGATATGCATACAGGAACAGATCGTACCGCCAAAATCCACCGGTATTCTGTCGCTTTCCCGATGATTGAGCGCATCAAGCAGACGTTTTTTGGATGTCATCTTTTTCCTCCATTCTGTGCACGTGCACATTTTTCTGTACAAATAATAAGGGCGTGTGCAAGCAGCCATTACGGGGAAAAGAAAACTTTTTACCCAAAGTATTTCTCCTCCCCCGCTTCCTGTAACATCCCCATTGTGCTGTTCGTTTTGAATCAGTCCAGCATCTCACTTGTGATAATCGTGTTATCAGTGTAATAATATTCCTCCGCGGGATTCTGGCCATTGAACAGAATATCAAACAGAACCCGGACAGGGCGATATCCCTGTTCAAACGGATCCTGAAAAATTGCAAAGTCCAGGATATTGCTTTTGAGCGCATCCGCAACCGCAGGTGTTAAGTCATTGACAACGATACTGTACTTTCTGCCTATTTCCCTCAGCACCTGCACACAGACATCCATTTGCCCGGCGGATATGTATATCCCGTCAATTCCGCTGTTCTGTGTCAGCGCGTGCATCATACGATTGTATGTCATTGTCCGGTCGTCATTGGTTTCCACAATATCAATGATTTCCATTTTTTTCTCCGAAAGCATAAGCACATCCCTGAATCCGGATATACGTGCACGGTGTGCCTGAAAAGAGGTACTCCCGGCCACGATGAGAATTGTATTCTGCGCTTTCTGCAGAAGCTTGCACATCAGGGAAGCTGCGATCCGTCCGCTTTTATAAAGATTCTGTCCCACAAAACACAGCCGGCCGCAGTCCTGCAGATCGGTATTGAAAGTGACAACAGGAACACCGCTTTCTTTTTTTCTGCAGATGCAATCCCGGATCTCCGGCGAATCGCTGACAGCAACCATCAATGCCATGGCACTGCTCTCATCGATTGCCCGGGCTATTTCCCCGCTGGTCATTCCGTTGGTTATGATGTATTCAACAGAGAAATTATAATCCCGCAGTTCCTCTGCGGCAGAACGGATACCGGTAAATACATCGCTGAAATACGGATTGTCCGGCAGTACCGCACAGATGGAAAAGGTGCGGTTGCTCAGAGCCAGTGCCCTTCCCGCCGCATTGGGGCTGTACTGCATTTTTTCAATCGCTTCCAGAACCTTTTCTCTGGTTTCCGGCTTTACATTGGGCCTTCCGTGCAGTACCCGGTCCACGGTTCCGCGCGATACACCGGCAATTTCCGCCAATACTTGTTGTGATATTTTCATAAAGATATACTGTTCTCTCCATTGTGCACGCGCACATTTTTGGATATCCTTACACCCGGAATGTTTTTTCTTATGTATTATAGCACAGCGGTGTATATCTGTCAAGGACAAAACGGACATTTTTGTTTTCATACAATGTTTTGCCGAAAAAACAAAAAAGCCGGCAGACGCATAGATATATTCACAAAAATATGGTATACTGGTATGTATCATTGCAGTTTTCTGCACTTCCCTGTCTGAAGCATGGTTTCATCCCGCTGTGACAGAACCGCAGGACACCACAGGAGGATCGTAGAATGGATACAAGGATCATAGAAATCCGTACAGAGCCCCGCATACTGCACTTTGAGCAGGCCAACGGCGCTTCCTTTCTGAGCGTTTACAAGCACACGAAAGATATGTATATGAATATCCACGACGAAATGGAAATCATATATGTGCATACAGGAACCCTCCGGCTGTTTGCCGATGATGCTCTGTATGAGCTGCATGGCGGGGAGGCCATCATTCTGAATGGTTGTTGTGTTCATTTCGGCCTGGCTTCTCCTTCCCCGGACACATGGTATGATGCCATACTGGTGGACTGTCATCGGCTCTGTCTGGCGGAAAACGACGATCCGGAAACCAATATATACCGAAAACTGATCGATCACGAACTGTTTTTCGAAACCTGTATTCTGCGGGATGAAAATGCGCCGGCTCTGCTGGCAGAAATACGCCGGATCCTCTCCGTTGCTGCCGGCAATTCCCCCTTCTGGAAGATGCAGATCATCGCAGCCTATTATTCCATTGCTGCAGTATCTCTGGAAACGGGACTTCTCCGGGAAGCACCGACGGAACCTGCCGTTCAGAAAGAACAATGGAAACAGGATATGGAATTGTACATATCCTTCAAAAAATATGTGATCCGTCATTATCACAAGGCCATTTCAATGCCGGAAATTGCGGATGCGCTGCACATCAGCGTGTCCAAGCTGTACAAAGTATGCAAATGGATACTGGGATATCCGCCGGTGGAATATATCTATCGCTGCCGTCTTATGATGGCGGCGCAGATGCTGAAAAGCACCGGTATGCCTGTTTCCGAAATCAGCTACGCCTGCGGTTTCCGGAATCTGAGCTATTTTATCCGGCGATTCCGGAAGATCTACGGGCTCACGCCATCCCGTTTTCGGCTGTGCTATACGGAAAAGTGATATTTTTATCCGGTTTAATGCAAGTCATACTGCCGGAACCATGGTATACTATACCTGAAGAAAAAACACTTTTGAACAGGAAATCCTTATGAACTATTCAGAACTGAAGCAGAAAACAAACACCGGCTGGAACACCTGGAACACGCTGAATGTGCTTTCCTATTCCCACCTGCCGGAGGGCTTTACGATCAATCTCTGCATCCGGGAATACAGCAGTGGCCCGGTTCTTCGGGAAAGCCTGGTGGGACGGGAGAATATTTTCCCCGGCGCTCGCTCCTACGACGGAAGCTGCACGTCGCTGAACCTGAAATTCAAGGAGCTTGACCTGGATGTACGAACTGTTGTGGATCAGGACGAACAGATCATCCTGCTCACACCTCTGTCAGCCAATCCTGCCCGTCCGCCCAAGGTCATCATCGAAGCCTGCCTGATGTGGGGAAAAGAGGGCGGCATCTTCAAAAAGGACGGAAGAATTTACGGAGAATGCGGCGGACGCCGGTTTGACATCTATACTTCCATCCCGGCTGTGGAGGAACAGCACACCCATTCCCTCTCCCCCTATATTGCCCTGCCGCTGGAAGGCCCTGTCGTCATCTCCACCCGTCCCTGTACGCTGGAAGAAGCAGAACTGCTGTATGCGGCCGCCAAAGAAAAGCTGGATATGGCAAACAACTCCTATGGAGCCCTTTCGGAAGCCTATACAGCCATGAAATCCTGTCTGGCATGGGATACCATTTATGAATGCGAGCATGACCGCATCTGTTCTCCGGTTTCCCGCATCTGGAATATCAGCTCCGGCGGGTACGTTCTCTTTGACTGGGACACGTATTTTGCAGCGCTTATGGCTTCTCTGGAAAACAAGGAGCTTGCCCAGCTCAATGCCATTGCAATCACCGATGAAGTTACAAAAGACGGATTTGTTCCCAATTTCGGCACAGCACACGGGAAAAAGTCCGATGACCGTTCCCAGCCGCCGGTGGGGGCCTATGCCTGTCTTGCCATCTACAGAAAATATCCGGAAATGTGGTTTATCGAACACGTTTTCCCGGTACTTCTGAATTGGAACCGCTGGTTTGAGGAGCATCGTATGACAGAAGAAGGCTACCTCTGCTGGGGCTCCGATTTCCCCGATCAGGACGCTGCCCAGGGGCTGGCGAATGCGGCACTGGAAAGCGGTCTGGACAACTCTCCCATGTACGACAACATGGGGTATGATACCGAACGGCACATTATGCTGCTGGCGGATGTGGGCCTGATGGGTCTGTACATTCTGGACTGCCGGAGCCTGATCGAGCTTGTACGGATCACCGGCAACGAAGAGGTGATCGGAGAACTGGAGGCACGCAAGGCAAAGGTGGAGGCTGCGCTGATGACCCTGTGGGACGACGATTTCGGTCTGTTCCTCAACAAGGATCTGCGGGACAGTTCCCTTTCCAGACACATCTCTCCCACAAACTTCTATGCCCTGAACGCCGATTGTGTCACCGAAACCCAGAAGCGGCGGATGATGGACGAGCATTTCTACAATCCGGAGGAATTCTGGGGCGACTGGATCCTTCCGTCCATTGCCAGAAACGACCCCGCCTATCCCGATCAGGATTACTGGCGCGGCCGCATCTGGGCACCGATGAATTATCTTGTCTATATCGCTATGAAGTATGCCGGACTGCAGAAAGAATGTGCCGATCTTGCCCGGAAGTCCGAGGAGCTGCTCCTGAAGGAATGGCGGCTTCACGGCCATGTGCACGAAAACTACTGCGCCAACACCGGCATTGGATGCAATGTGGGCAGCAGCGACCGGTTCTACCACTGGGGCGGTCTTCTGGCCTATATTGCCATTGACCATGCACAGAGCAC
>SVSN01000098.1 GCA_015064285.1 Oscillospiraceae bacterium
GTAAAAACCGGAAGAATAATTGAAAAACCACTTGAAATATTCTTTTCAATGTGATATAATAAAGTGTAATATGTGACCCGAAATTACAGGGAGGTGTAATCATGGCTGTACCGAAGAGAAAAGTATCCAAGGCAAGAAGAGACAAGAGACGTTCCAACGTTTGGAAGCTCGATATGCCTGGCATGGTAAAGTGTTCCCACTGTGGCGAATACAACCTGGCTCACCGTGTATGCCGCGCTTGCGGTTACTACGATGGCAAGCAGGTCATTGCTAAAGAAGAAAATGCGTAAATC
The DNA here is from genome assembly GCA_015064285.1 of Oscillospiraceae bacterium. GTDB lineage: Bacteria > Bacillota > Clostridia > Oscillospirales > CAG-272 > UMGS1696. The sequence continues at coordinate 294 of SVSN01000098.1, forward strand.
ATAAAAACCGTGGAACCGACCTGGGACACGGTTTTTGTGTTTGTCCGGCATTTCTGAAACCGGTGGGGAGAGCGATCCCACGGGTCTCCACAGTTCGTCTGGATGCGTGATTTTTGCGGAGGTTTTCATGACTTACAGACCCAATCCCAATCCATCTGTGCCCACCATGTTGTCGTTTCTGTGTCTGGGGATAGCGGCGGTGGCCTATATGGCGGGCAATATCGTGAATCGGTTTGCCTGGGTATTCCAGCTTGTATGTATTCTCGGCGTGGTGGCGTCCCTGTATCTGCTGCTGCGGTGGCGGATGACCTGGTTTGTGTACGCTGTCCGGCCACGGGACGATGGCACACCGGTGTGGGACGACAGGGAACCGGCACTGGCCGGCGGAGCCTCTCTGCGGTATACGCCGGCGGATATACTGGATTTTATCGTGATCAAAGGGCAGGGGGCCAAAAACGGCGTCATGGAATGCGTGCTGGGTATGGATGCACTGGTGCGGGCGGAAGTGGTGTGCCGGAGGAAAGACGATGCCTACCCGCAGTACGACCGGAAAGCTTTCCTGAACGATTACCCCGGCGCAAAGGTGTACGAGTATATCCAGACCTACCGTTGGGAAAGAGCCATCACCGCCGTTTTCCGTGACGGAGACGCCTATGCGGTACTCCTTCTGGATCTGCCGGAGGAGAGCGAAATGGGACGGTACTTTTTGGGCTTGGGGAAAATTAAGAATTAAGAATGATGAATTAAGAATTGTATAATAAGAAACCGGCCTGTATTTCTCAGGGAAATCCCCCTGTGATACAGACCGGTTTTATAATTCTTAATTCTTAACTCTTAATTCTTAATTGGAATCCAGTTCTGCCCTGATCGTTTCCTCTTCCTCGTACAGCTGCATGAGCCGGTCTTCCACGGTGATTTTCCGGTCGGACAGCTCGCCTGCACGGAGGTAGTCGGTGGCGGCGTCGCCGAACAGCTCATCCTCAATGTCTACAAGTTCTTTCTCCAGCCTGGTCACTTCCTTGGCAATGGCTTCCAGTCGTCTTTCCATCTGCCGGATCCGGGCGGCTTCCGCTTTGCGCTGCTGGTACTGCTCCTTCTGGGTCAGTTCGTAGGCGGCTTTTTCTTCCTTTATTATAATGCTTTCCTCACCGGGGTTCTCGCCCAGGGCAATGTACTGATCGTAGGTGCCGGTGAAATCCCGCCAGCGATGGGTGCCGGTGATGGTACGCACCACATGGTCGCAGGAAAGGTCAATGAACCGGGTGGCCAGCTTCTTTGTGAAATACCGGTCATGGGATACCGCAATGATGGTGCCGTCGAAGGCTTCCAGGGCGTTTTCCAGCGCTTCACGGGAACCGATGTCCAGATGGTTGGTGGGTTCGTCCAGAATCAGCAGATTCATCCGGGACAGAATCAGCTTGGCCAGGGTCAGCCGGGCCCGTTCGCCGCCGGAGAGCACTCTGACTTCCTTTTCAATATCGTCCCCCCGGAACTGGAACAGGGCAAGGGTATTTCGGATTTCTGTCTGGGTAAGGCCCGGATAGGCGTTCCACAGCTCGTCCAGCACTGTGCTTGATTCATCCAGGTTCTGGTTTTCCTGATCGTAGTAGCCGATGGTCACGTTGTAGCCCAGCTCAATCTCCCCGCCGGTGGCCGCCAGCTGACCCAGAAGAATCTTGATCAGGGTGGACTTGCCGCAGCCGTTGGGGCCGCAGATGAAGACCCGTTCTCTTTTCTTCACAAGAAAGGAAAGATCCGTGAACAGGGTGTTGGTGCCGAAAGCCATGGACAGATTTTTCACTTCCAGGACATCGTTGCCGCTCTCCCCGGAAGACTGGAGGGCAAAGCGGATGTTCCGGGGCAGGTTTTCCGGCCGCTCCACTTTTTCCATCCGGGCAATGGCCTTTTCCCGGCTTTCGGCGGCGATGATGTTCCGCTCCCGGTTCCAGGCGCGCTGTTGGGCAATGTAGGCTTCCAGACGGGCAATTTCCTTCTGCTGGAGCTGGTATTTCTTTTCCTGCTCTGCCCGCCACTTTTTCTTTTCCTCCACAAACTGGGAGTAGGCGCATTTGTACAGTCGTGACTTTGTATGTTCCAGCTCCAGGGTCTTGTTTGTGACACGATCCAGGAACAGCCGGTCGTGGCTGATGACCAGAACCGTCTTTTTGTATGCCGCCAGATGTTCTTCCAGCCACAGCATGGTGCCGGTGTCCAGATGGTTGGTAGGCTCGTCCAGGAGGAGAATATCCGGTTCTCTGGACAGCAGTCTTGCCAGTGCCAACCGGGTGCGCTGACCGCCGCTGAGGGTGGATACGGAACGGTGGTGATCGCTTTCGTCAAAGCCCAGCTTCACCAGAATGGACTGGCAGCGGGACTTGTAGTACAGCCCTCCGTCCGCAATAAAGCGGGACTGCAGGGTGGTGAACTCACCGGTGAGCCGGTTCAGCAGGGTTTCATCTCCTGCGGCGGTAGCATCGTCCAGCTCGGTCTGCAGCTGGGCAAGCCGCTTTTCCGCCCGGCAAAGCTCCGGGAAGATGGCGTACATCTGGGTCAGCACCGTGTCGTCCACGGGTGCGCCGTTTCTGGTGTCGGCTGCATTGCCGGATTCATCTAAGACGTGGAACGCGTCGTCCTGATGGAGCAGACCGATGGTTTTGGATTTGGCAATGGTAACAGAGCCCTCGTCGGGGGTATATTCGCCCACCAGCAGCCGGAGCAGGGTGGATTTCCCGCTGCCGTTGACCCCCACGATGCCCAGCTTGTCCCCGTCTTCCAGGGCGAAGGTTACATCGGTGAGGATATCCCGGGTGCCGATCCGGTAGGCGAGAGAGCTTGCACTGATGGATATCATGGCTTTTTATCTCCTGTGTGACCCGAAAAAAGTCCCCTCAGCTTCGGGGGGAACTTTCTTCAGGTATGCTTGGTTATGGTTCTGATCAGGATCGGTCAATAATTCTGTCCGCGGTTGTTGGGGTTGGGCCGGCGCTGTCCCTGCCGGGGGTACTGGCCATAGCCATTGCCGCCCGGATACTGGTTATAGCCCTGTCCGCCATAGCCCTGTTTGGGATATCCCTGCCGGGGAGGGCGCTGACCGTTCTGGCGGTACTGACCCTGCGGCTGTCTGGGCTGAGGCTGACGGGACTGCTGATACTGCATATCGTAGTCGTTGTAGGGATCGTAAACATCCTGCCGTGACTGTCTCTGCTGAGGCGGGGGAATCTGACCCTGTCTGCCGTACTGACCGTTGCGGCCGTAGGGGTTATAGGGGTTCTGGGGATTCCGTCTGCCCTGATTCCGGCTGCCGTAGAGGCGGTCGTCGTAGTAGTCATTATGGTAGGAGGGCTGGGGGCTGTTTTTGCGGAAGATGTAGGTGCGTACAAAATCGCCCACATCATCATTGAACATAGCCAGTACAAACACACCGACACCCAGGATTACTGCAATGAGAATCAGCCACAGCACCACCCGCATGAACTTCACAAAACCGTTCGGTTCATTTTCTTCTTCGGCAGGTTCGCCGTCTTCGGTGGTTTCAACAGGGACTTCTGCGCCTTCCGGAGCGGGAAGATTGGCGCTCATGAACTGGGAGAGCGCGGTGACGGTCTTCATCACACCTCTGTCGATGTTGCCGGCAGAGAACTCTTCTTCCATATTTTCTGCCAGAATATCCTGCAGAACCGTGTTTGTCAGGATGTCGTCAATGTCCACGCTCTGTACGGCAAAATAGGTCTGGGCGCTGGTATCCAGCACCAGAAGAACCCCGTCGCACATTTCCCATTTGGAAAACAGGGTCCGGGAGAAATCCTTGATGGCCTCGCCGCCGGTGGAATCCGTCAGGCACACGGCAATCTTGACTTCCTTGTTCCGGTACAGCGTGTCATTGGCTGACAGAATTGCTGCGGTGGTAGAGTCGGAAAGAATGTTGTCCGGGTCGGATATGAACTCTTCATGGGTGGGATACGCGGCCAGTGCAGTCACGGAGAGCATCAGCGTCAGCATCAGCACCATGACTGCCGCCATCAGCCGGCATCCGGTTCGTTTTGTGGAATACATGGGATTTTAACTCCTGTGTATGTAATGGATTTTTTATAGGGGCTTGGGTTTTCTTGTTTCAGGGGCTTTCTTTCGCTTGACAGCGGGTTGTTTTTTTCTTATGAATATCGTTTTTTGTCCTCGCTTTGCCTGCAAAGCGGGCGGACGGCGCATAAGGCCCTTTCGCGGGCCTTATGTAACCACGACATTGGATCCCCGTAAGGCGGCGTTGCCGCAGGGGGCGTTTCTGAATGCTGACAGTAGTGGGGGACTGATAGGGGGTGTCTCTTTGGCATTGTATTACCAAACCGCTGCAGGCGAAAAACAAATCTGCTTGTTCAGACGCTCACTGCGCCATCCCGATCAGCTTGGCCTTCAGTTCGTTTTCAATACGAACCAGCTCCGCTTCGGCAGCCTGACGCTTGTCACGGCCTTCCGCCTGAATAGCGGCAACATCGTCCAGGGTGGCGATCAGTTCGGTGTTGGTCTGGGTCAGGGTTTCGATATCTACCACACCCCGCTCGGATTCACGGGTGATGTCCACGGTGGCCTGGTGCAGGGCAGCGGCATTCTTTTTCAGAAGCTCGTTGGTCATGTCGGTAACGGCACGCTGGGCTTCCATGGCCTGACGGGAGTGTTCGATCCCCAGGGCAATCACCATCTGGCTCTTCCAGAGGGGGATGGTGTTCATGATCACTGTCTGGATCTTTTCCGCCATCATGGTGTCGTTGTTCTGTACCAGCCGGATCTGGGGTGCCATCTGTACGGCAACCATCCGGGTCAGCTCCAGGTCGTGGATCTTGCGCTCAAACCGTACGCACTGTTCGGCAAAATCGTTGGCAGCCTGTGCGTCTTCCGGCAGTCCGGTGGCGGCGGCTTTGTCCTGCAGAGCCTTCAGGGTTACGTCCTTTTCCTGCTGCAGCTTCTTTTTGCCCGCCAGAATGTACATGGTCAGTTCCTTGAAGTAGGTCATGTTCACTTCGTACAGATTGTCGAACATGGCAACATCCTTCAGCAGGGTGATCTGGTGCTGCTGAAGATTGGCGGTGATGTCGTTGACGCTGGCTTCTACCTTGTCGTATTTGGTCTTCAGATTCTCGATCTTCCGCTTGGTGCTCTTGAACAGACCCAGAAAACCGCCTTCGTCTTCTGCGTCATCGTTCATTTCCCGCAGCTGACCGATCAGGGTGGTGATCATTTCGCCGGTTTCGCCGAAATCCTTGTTCCGCACGCCGTTCAGTGCCGTATCGGAAAAATCGGAAATCTTCTTCTGGGCGGACGCACCGTACCCCAGAATGGTAGTGGAATCCGTAATGTCGATCTTCTGGGAGAAATCCTCGATCATCTTCCGTTCGGTTTCGCTGAATGCGGATTCATCCAGGGCGGGAGCCGCGGGTTCCGCGGGAACAGCCGGTTCCGGGGCAGGTGCGGGAGCTGCCGCAGCTGCTCCGCCGAAGGGATCCAGCGTCAGTTCGATTTTTTCATTCATCATAATTCTATCCTCATTTTCTTAAAAGGCAGACGATCTGCCGCAGTTTATTTTCTGGCTTTCTTGGCCATTTTCTTGATCTCGTCTTCCGTGGGCGGCGGAGGCACATGATCGCCGATCCTGGCGGAAAGACCATGCAGACGGATAAACGCCAGCACAGCCAATGCGATAAAGGCTGCTTCCTCCAGCAGCTGGAAATGTCCCCGGCCGGTAAAGGCAAGAACCGCCTGACCGATCCCGGTACATCCGCACAGCAGCAGAACTGCGTTGTATGCCAGTACCGTAAAGGGCATACCTGCGTACCACAGATCCACATGGGTCCGGGTTTCCGCCAGCAGGAACAGCAGAAGTGCCGCATATGCCAGCATGGAGAAATTCCGCAGAGGACTGTTCAGCGGCAGCGTGAAGTCAAAATAATCCCGGAACAGAACCAGCATCACACCAAGACAGGCGCCCATGACCAGCGTTGTTGTCAGCTTTCCCCGGCGGCCCAGTCCCTGTACCAGGAAGTAGAGCGCACAGAGTATCATGCCGGCTGCAGCCAGTCGGGACAGCATGCCCATGTTGATCATGGCAGCAGAAGCGGGGGGCGTGGTGAACTGGTCGTATATCTGCCGAAGGGCGCTGATTCCCAGCATGGCGGCAATAAAGAAGGAACAGAAGGTTTCTCCAAGCCCCACAGACACCTGCCTGTACTGCCGTGTACGCCATGCGGGTATCATCAGGAATACCGTAAGTCCGGTTCCCACCAGCAGGGAAACCAGTGTCAGCGCAAACCAGACGGAGCCGGAGACAATATGTCCGATTTCCCAGTCGAAGTGCAGGAGGCCGGTCAGTGCCCAGCAGCCGCCGGCCAGCAGAGCCAGAGCCGCCTGAACGGGAAGCAGCCGTCGGTGCAGAGTTTCAAACCGCCGGGTGCTCAGTCCGCGGACTGCGGGAAAGTGTTCGGCAGGCACGGGAGGGGTTGCGGACAGCTGATCCCGTTTGGTAAAAACGGCGCAGTCCTTTGCGGATTCCTGAAAAGCCGGTTCGGCACCTGCCGGTGTTTCATTTGTTATTGTATCGGTATGTTCGGGTTGCATTTTTTGAAAGATTCCTTTGTCTGAAAAATTGTCTACCTTATTATAATAGCATAAAATTCATGTATATGCAAGAGGATGCGGGAAAATTGCCCTCAGGTTTTGCGCCGCAGCGATATATTTCCGGAGAAAATGGACAGGAGCGGCCTGAAGAAATACAGGATGTGGCATAATGTACAAAAAGATGTACCGAAAATCAGCAGATTTCTCACATGACCTGTGCAGAAACTCTTGCTTTAAAGGAAAAATTGTGGTAAAATAGAGTCACTTGATGTGCGATGAAGCGGGAGGTTGCTGCAGAGGTCCTACTGTCGGGCCTGAGGCAGGGAATTTCCGTGGAGTATGTCCGCAAAAAGCGGGCGGGATGAATACGACGGTGCGGTTGGTTCTTGTATGCCAGTGAGTTGCAGGCAGAACCGGCGGACCCGGAGTTACAGCGACAGATCGGTTCCTTTACCACCAAGGGGGTAAGGCGGCCTTTCTGCGGTCTGAAATTCCGGATTTCAAAGGGAAGAGAACGGCACACCCGGAAGCGTGTTTATCGCCTTCGAAACATTCAAGGTACATGCAAATTTAACTGGAGGCAAGAAAATGGCAGTAAACGAAAAAATCAGAGTGAGACTCAAGAGCTACGAACACTCTCTGGTAGACCAGGCATCTGAAAAGATCGTGGAAATCGCCAAGAGAAACGGCGCGGAAGTATCCGGTCCTGTGCCGCTGCCCACCGAAAAGGAAATCATCACCATTCTGCGGGCCGTGCATAAGTACAAGGACAGCCGCGAACAGTTCGAACAGAGAACTCACAAGCGTCTGATCGAAATCCGCAAGCCTTCCCAGAAGGTAGTGGAAGCCCTGATGTCTGTGGAACTGCCCGCAGGCGTTGACATCGACCTGAAGCTGTAATCCGGCGAAAGATCGAAACCCGGCGCACGGAAGACCGTGAACCGGCAGCAAGTCCCCTTAATCTAACCTGAACTGTGACAGAGCAGAGTATGGGAAGGGATCTCCGTCCGGACCCATAGCGGAGAAGTTCCGCCGCTTGATGCGCAGTCGAGGTCATGTTGGGAAACCAACCAATAACCTTATCTTAAATGGAGGCAAAACGATGAAAAAAGGCATCATCGGAAAGAAGCTGGGTATGACCCAGATCTTCACAGAAAATGGCCAGGTGATTCCGGTAACCGTGATCGAAGCCGGTCCCTGCCCCATCACCCAGAAGAAGACCGTAGAAACCGACGGCTACAACGCTGTTCAGCTGGCATTCGGCGAAATCCGCGAAAAGCTGGTTAACAAGCCCGCAGCAGGTCATTTCAAGAAGGCAGGCGTTTCTGTTCGCAGACACC
>SVSN01000014.1 GCA_015064285.1 Oscillospiraceae bacterium
TTTTGTTGAATCTGCCCATCTTTCGGTGATATCGACGGAATCTTATGTGAGCAGTTGACAAATATTCCGGCTTGCGGTATACTGTATTGTATGATACTATATCAATTTCCGGAGGTAATTATGAAAATACAGAAGAAACTTGCTCTCCTGCTGGCGGTGCTGATGATCGTGCCCGCACTGGCATCCTGTGCAGCCGATGAAAAGGAAACCCAGGCAGCGGACACCACCCCTGCGGACACCGCTCCCGTGGAAACCGAAATGACCAAGGCCACCACCCCCGACACCCTGCCCGACGATCTGGATTTCGGCGGCGAAACCATCCGGATCATTCAGGGGAAATCCAGTGAACATGACGATGAAATCTACGTGGAAGAAGACACCGGGGAAGCTCTGTGCTCCGCCATCTACGCCCGTCAGACCGCTGTGGAAGAACGTCTGAATGTCAAGATCGACAACATCATCCACGAACAGGAAGCTTCCGAGCCTGCCCAGACCGCCATCACCGCCGGTGTGGACGATTACGATATCGTACTGGGTGCCCAGTGGAAAATGATGAAGCAGTCCACCATGGGTCTGTACATGAACGTGTACGATGTGCCTTATCTGGATCTGGACCAGCCCTGGTGGAACCAGATTTTCCTGCAGAATTCCGCACTGGGTGAAAACCGTGCTTACTATCTCTGCGGCGACGCCACCATTTCCATGCTTCGTGCCATGGGCGTTATCTTCGTGAACGCCACTGTATACACCAACGCCATCGATACCATCGATTCCCTGTACGAAACCGTGCTGGCCGGCGACTGGACCTTTGATCTGATGCACCAGACCACGGAAACCGTATATCAGGACACCAACGGCAACGGTGTGGGCGATGCGGGAGACATCTTCGGCTATGCATCTCACAAAATCAGCCAGACAGACTATCTGGTTGGCGGTGCGCGTATGGTATTCACCGAATACGACGGTGACGGCATCCCGAAGCTGGTAATCAACAACGAACGTGCCATCGGTCTGTACGAAAAGGTATACAAGCTGCTGAACGAAAACAAGGGTACCTTCATTCTGCCCGGCTCCTGGGAAGGAGAACTGGAAGGGATCGACATGATGAAGGAAGACAAGCTGCTGTTCCTGCCTTTCCGTGCCGGTATGACCTCCTATCTGCGTGACATGGAAAGCGACTACGCCGTTCTGCCCGCTCCCAAGTATGACGAAGCGCAGTCTGAATACAGCACCATGGTGCATGACGCCTCCCGTGTACTGGCCGTTCCCGTAACCAACTCCAAGCTGGACGCCACCGGTGCGTTCCTGGAAGCCTTCGGCGCAGAATCCTACCGGAAGGTAACCGATGTATACTTCAATACTATCCTGAAGGAAAAGCTGGCCCGTGACCAGTATGTAGCCGATATTTTCGACATCATTCTGGGCGGTGTATACTTTGACTTTGCCGTACTGCACTCCTATGCGCTGGACTCCATCGGCCAGATCTACCGGGATCCCAACGGTACCTTCGCATCCCGGTATCAGTCCAAGGAAAAAGGATATCTGACCAAGCTCGATGAGCTGATTGAAACCTACATGGGCGAAGAATAATCCTGCGCTCGTTCTACCTCTTTTGGATATAAGACTTCCCTGCAGTCTGCTGTGGCTTCACGGCGGACTGCTTTTCTTTTTTGCTTTTTCTTTTCGCTTACAGCGGGTTTGTTTTTCTTTGCATAAAGTTTTTTATGTCCTACCGGACGGGACTCAGAGGACAGGAGGAGAGGACTTGGGCAGTCCCTCCCTTCGTGATTCACCTTCGGTGAACCCGGACTCTCCGGGACCTCCCAACTCCCTTTCTTGCCGGGAAGGCAGCCATACAGGAAAACGAAACCAAAAGAAATATCCAATGTCAAAACATATGTCAGGCAAATCCCCCCAAAAAACAAAAAGCAAACGCCGTCCCCGCACTGTACGCAAGCAAAACACAAAAAAGCACACCCCAATCTCCGCCGGAGTGCATATACTGGAATAAACCACCCCCTGTAAGGGATATACTACACTACACAGTAACAAAGATCCCAGGCACAGCGCAGGGGAAAGGGAGGAAGTCCATATGACCGTCAAACGGGGAGATATATATTACGCAGACCTGAGTCCAGTGGTGGGCAGCGAGCAGGGAGGCGTCCGGCCGGTACTGATTGTACAGAATGATGTGGGAAACCGGTACAGCCCCACCGTCATCGCCGCCGCCATCACCAGCAAAATGGGCAAAACCAGACTGCCCACCCATATCGATGTGTACGCAGACCGGGTTGGACTGGCCAAGGATTCCGTGATCCTGCTGGAACAGATCCGCACCATTGACAAAAAACGGCTGGGAGAAAAAATGGGTCACCTGGATGACACTGTCATGGCAGAGGTGGACAACGCCATCTCCGTCAGTTTCGGTCTGAGCACAGCACCGGGAGAAGAAAAGCAGGGATGAGCTCCTGTCCGGGAAGAAAAAAATACGGCTTGCGGCATGCCGTGGAACCCAAAGGATCCGGGATTGCCGTAAGCCGTATTGTATTGCAGCCTGATTACATAACTTTGAAGCGCTTGATTTTCCGGGATGTGGTTTTTTCAAATTCCGTATCGCGGATTTCGATTTCCCGGATCTGCTTGAAGGCGGGGAGAGTCTTGTTCAGATCGGTAATCTGCGCCTTGATGGTCTCGAAGATTTCTGCTTTTTCCTTTCCTTCGAAGCGGGTGGGATCCGCATAGATCAGGGCAGTGATCACCACTTCTCCCTGGGCGTTCTTCCGGCCCAGTACAACCGATTCCTGAATATCCGGAATCCGGGACAGATATTCTTCGATTTCTTCCGGATACACGTTCTTACCGTTGGAGAGAATGATCAGATTCTTCTTCCGGCCGGTGATGTAGATGTAGCCGTCCTTGTCCATGTAGCCGATGTCACCCGTCCGGAACCAGCCGTCTTCAGTGAACACAGCTTTGGTGGCTTCTTCGTTCCGGTAGTAACCCAGCATTACGTTTTCGCCCTGTACGCAGATTTCCCCGGTGGGGTAGCCGTATTCGGCGATATCTTCTTCCTGCCGGTCGTTTTCGGAAGTGTCAATCCGTACCTGGCACTGTTCCACAGCCGTACCTACGGAGTGGAGCCGGCCCTTGCCCATCCGGTTTACCGCAACCAGCGGCGCACATTCGGTAATGCCGTAGCCTTCCAGAATGGTAATCCCGAAGGCGTCAAAATCCCTGATCAGCTGGGGAGACAGAGGAGCGCCGCCGCAGACAATCACCTTCAGCTGGCCGCCGAAAGCGTTTGTAATCTGGGCAAAGAACTTGGAACGCATATCAATGCCCACTTTCCGCAGGGCATTGGATGCCTTGATGGCGGTCTCTACCTTCTGGCGCATACCCTTCTTGTCGATTTCATTCCAGATCCGCTTGTACATGGTTTCCACAAACAGCGGCACCAGCATTTCGGAGTTGGGCTTATACTTCGCCAGATTCCGGGACACGTTTTTCAGCCCGTCGTTGATGAACATTTCCGCCCCCAGATTGGAGATGGCAAAATGGCCGCAGGTCACTTCATAAGAGTGGTGCATGGGCAGAGCGTCCACAAAGCGGCTCTTGTCATTGAACTGAAGCATGGACAGGCAGGCGGCGTTGGTGGCGGAAGCCAGATTGTGGTGGGACAGCATAACGCCTTTGGCAGTACCGGTGGTACCGGAGGTGAACAGCAGGGTACACATTTTGTTCCGGTCCAGTTCCACGTCCAGGTAGGTTCGGTCTCCGGCGTCCAGTGCAGCCTGACCCATGGCGATCAGCTCGTTCATGGTCTGGGTCAGCGGGTGTGCGGCTTCTTCTTCGTCCGGCTGGATGGGAATGAACAGCCGGCAGCCGGGCATCTTGTCCGCCAGAGCGGTGAGTCTGTGGTTGAACCCCTTGGTGTACACAATCGCCTTGGCTTCGGCCAGGGCCATAAATTCCGCCAGCTGGTCGTCGCTCAGATCGTGGTCCATGGGAACGATGACACCACCGCCGCAGGTTGCCGCATAATAGGCAGTCATATACATGGGATGCGCTTCCCCGATGACAGCAACCGTTTCCCCCATCAGCCCGATCCGGGAGAAGGCTGTGCCCAGTGCGTTCATCCGGTTCCAGTTTTCGTTGTAGGTTACGGTCTTTTCCTCACCGTTTTCCTTGTAAATATACAGAACCTTATCCCCATAGCATTCCGCATTGGTGCGTACCAGTTCCCGCAGGTCTGCATTCAGCTTGGGCTGTCTGTTTTTCAATTTCATGATATTTTCCTTTTTTGCATATTATTTTTGATTGAATCAATAAACATACTGCAACCATTATAACACGGAAAAGTAGTCAAATTATGAATATACTGTATTTACAATTTGAATTTATTTCTGCCGGCTGCGAATCTGACCGGAATGGATCTTTTTTCTCGCTTTAGATATTTTACACATATAAACACAAAATAAAGCTTGCATTCCTCGTCAAAATATGCTATAATTAAACAGAGGCAATAAATTTTTAATTTTTGCAACACCAAACATTTACATCCGGTTGACAGCAGGAAATATTCTTTTTGTGAGTTCCGGATGCCAGGAGTTGTTATGGATATAAAAACACATATACCGGAAAAATTCCAGGACTGCCTGAATGACATCATGGCAAAGCGGAAATTATCCGCTTCCCAGCTTGCCCTCATGCTCGGTCATAAAAGCAAAACAACAATCCAGCGGATTCTGCAGGGCACCGGCGGACTGCGTTGTATTGGCAATGTGTATAAAGAGCTGTGCAGCTGTGAAGAAATGCAGCTGACTGAGGCGGAAACAGAACGGCTTCATACCGCTTATGACATGGAGCTTTGGGGGACGGACAATTACCGGGCCCGCTCGGAAATGTGGCGGCTGCTGCGCAAGGGGGAAGAACGGGATGTTTCCATGCGGTTGTTTTGTACCGATGGCAGCGAAACAACGCTGCGTGCTTTTCTGAACGGTTTTGCCTCTCCCACAGAGCCGGCCGGCATCTGCACGAAAGAAATGGAAATTCTGATGCTCAGCGGGTGTTACCCCTCCGTGATGGAGGTCATGGCGTCTCTGCTCCAGCAGATGGGCAGCCATGTACACATACGACAGCTGTTCATGCTGAACGGGGATGTGGCACGTACTGTCCGTCTGATCCGGAACATTCTGCCTACGCTGGGCTATCATACATATGAAGCTTTTTCGGTACTCCAGAACGATATCATTCCGGATCCCGCCTACTCCGGCACGGGAACGGGAAAAGCCATGGCACTCCGTGTGCAGTATTCCGATGGCAGCGTCCGGGAATTCCAGATCCTGATGCAAAGTGAAACCGCCGGGGTTCTGCTGGAAGCACCGGGGATCTGGAACCACTGGCAGCAGTTCACCACCATGTATTTCAATAATGCCGCACCGCTGAAAGCCACGGTACCGGAGATCCGGGACTATATTTCTCTGCTGGAATATTACGCCGATACGGAACGGAACCGGGAAGCACTGATTTACAAACCGGATGTCTGTTTCTACCATATCCCCACAGAGATTCTGCTCCATGCACTGAAGGATTCCATCGCTGCTTCTGCCGATGCGGAAACCGCCGATGCCATTCTGCAGGTACTGCCGAAACTCCGTTCCACCCAGGAAAAACGGTTCCAGAATATGGTAAACAAACGGCAGCACACGTACTGGGTAGCCTCCCGCGAAGCGCTGCTGCAGTTTGCCCGCACCGGCGTCCAGAACGACCACTTTTTCGCCATGCGTCCTTTCACGGTGGAAGAACGGCACCGGGTCTTCCGGCACCTTTTGGATCAGGAAAAAAACAATCCCTACTCCCATATGTATCTGATGCGGGAAGAGGACGAAGATTCTTTTCTGGATCTGGAAGCCACCTGTTTCGTGGGGCTTGGCCTTCAGCTGACCTCCATCGGTACGGATTACTGTCTGTCGGACGGCTGGACGGAAACCCTGCTGGAGGAAGAATCCTTCTGCGCCCTGTACCGGGAATTCTACATGGAAGAGCTGATAGCCCACCACACCCAGCCGCCGGAAGCCGCTGTCCTTCTGCTGGAAGAGATACTCCGCATGCTGGAAACTATGCCGGAAACCGATCATTGAATCTTCATGAAAGTCTCCTGATGTATTTCGGGAGGCTTTTTTCAGCAAAACAAAGCCCCCTGCCTTTTCTGACAGGGGGAATTTTTTTGGTGATGTTATGCTTTTTTCTTTTCCAGATGGTTCCGCAGGAGCTGCAGAACAACACCAATCACCAGCAGACCCAGACCCAGAAGGTCGGTAAGCAGGCTGGGGATTACCATGCACAGACCGCCGGCGATGAGAATCAGCCGTTCCCAGATCTTGCAGTTCCCGAAGAAATAACCTTCCAGACCGGCGGAAATGCCGACCATACCGGCAACAGAGGTGAGCACGATCCGGATAACGTCGATTACAGTTACGGCAACACCGGCTTCCGCTACCAGCAGGATTTCCGGGCTCAGGGCAAAGATGTAGGGGATGACAAAAGCGGTGATGGCCAGACGGGTGGCATTCACACCGGTTTTCAGCGGGTCGGAATGGGCAATGGCGGAACCGGCATAGGCGGCCAGCGCCACGGGAGGCGTGATGTCCGCAACAATACCGAAGTAGAACACAAACATATGAGCTGCCAGCATGGGAACACCCATTTCGATTACGATAGGTGCCGTGATGGTCGCCATCAGGATATAGTTGGCCGTAGTGGGCACACCCATACCGCAGATGATGCAGGCAACCATCGTCAAAAACAGTGCCAGGAAAATGTTCTGTCTGGCGATGGGTACGATCACGTTGAACAGGGTGGTAGCGAGGCCGGTATAGGAAACGATACCGATCACGATCCCGGACATGGCACAGGCGATGGATACCCCGATAGCATTCTTGGCGCCGGTTTCGATGGTTTCTACCAGACGCTTGGGGTTCAGCCGGGTTTCCTTATCGAACATACTGACCACAATGGCGGCCAGTATGGCAAAGCAGGCGGCAAAGGATGCGGTCTTCCCGCTGCTCATGAGGCCAACCAGCAGAATAATGGGCAGCAGCAGATACCCCTTGCGGAGAATCAGCTTGAAGAAGTTGGGGATGGTATCCTTGGGCAGACCCTTCAGCCCCTGCTTCTTGGCTTCAAAATGTACCATTACAAAGATACCGGTAAAGTACAGTACGGCAGGCAGAATGGCGGCCACGGCGATGGTGGGATAGGGAATCCCGGTCATTTCCGCCATCAGGAATGCGGCAGCACCCATAATGGGAGGCATGATCTGACCGCCGGTGGAGGCAGCGGCTTCCACAGCGGCAGCAAACTCAGGTCTGTACCCGGCTTTCTTCATAACGGGAATGGTGATGGAACCGGAACCTACCGTATTGGCAACGGAAGAACCGGAGTACATCCCTTCCAGTGCGCTGGATATAACGGCAACCTTGGCCGGCCCCCCGGCGGAGAAGCCCGCAATGGAGTTGGCCAGGTCTACGAAGAAGGTACCGATGCCGGTCTTTTCCAGGAATGCGCCGAACAGAATGAACAGCACAATGAAGTTCACACAGGCGTTGATGGGAGTACCCATGATGGATACGTTGGAATAGAACAGCTGGTATACCGTAGTGGACAGGCACTTCCCGATGGAGAAGCCCCGTTCAATGATACAGTGGTATGCCATGTAGGCAATGAACGCACCGGCAACCACCATGATCGGCACGCCGGTTACCCGGCGGCACAGTTCAAACAGCAGAACGATACCGACAAGCGCCACGATTACGTCAAAGGTGGTAATCTTGGTGGCCTTTTCGATAAAGGCTTCCACACTGAAGGCAAAATAGAAGAAGGGGGCAGCGGCCAGAAGTCCCAGCACGCCGTCCAGCCAGGGAATCTGCTTCAGGCTGGTAGCCTCACCCTTTTTCCGGGGATACAGCAGGTAGCCGGCCAGAATGATCAGACCGGTGAACACACTCTTGCGGGCCCGTTCTTCAATAAAGCCTACAATACAGTACAGAATAAAGCCGATGATACCCACCAGAACAATCCGGGTGAGCCACTGGGAGAGGACACCGCTGTAGCTTCTGGTGTTGGACTCCCGGTCCAGTTCCGCCATCAGCTTATCGGCGTCGACCTCTTCTTCTTCGGCTGATACGCCTTCCGCCGTCGCCAGCTTCAGTTCGTTCAGTTCTTGGTTCGTTTTTTTCATGTTTTTATTTGTTTCCTATCAGCAGTATTTCCACATGTGCATTTCTGCCGCACAATTCCCGCAGATTGATCGTTTCCCCGCCGATGGTGAGGTAATAGTCAAACACGGTTCCAACAATATAATTCAGGGACTCGTAAGTAGTGGTGATGCCGGTTATCTCCATGGCACCGTCGTCCGTGAAGGCAAAGGATTCACCGGGATTCAGTTCCGTTGGCATACCGGCACCGAAAGCATAGAATTTCGCTTTCACGGCACGGATTTTGCCGTCTTCCGCCCGGAATGTATCAATCACCGGGGACAGATTCACCGAATGGGTGAATTCCACCAGAAATTCCGTTCCTTCCGGACAGCGGGAAACCATATAAACCCTGCCGTTCTCCGCATCCTTCACAACCAGAAGCTGCGGAAGGCAGATAAGCACAACAATCACAGCCGCAAGCAAACAGATACTTACGGCTGTGACTGCTTTAAGCCATGTATGACGAAATGTAGTCATAGAATTCGGATGCAATCCCAAGCCTGCAGCCCACAAAGCAAATCCAAATCAGCTCTGCACAAAACCAGCTGCCGGAGGCACGCGGACGGTCGTGGGATCATTCCACTGCCCAGTCCGAAGTGCGCCGGAGATTGCCCGCCGGGGCGGCCCGGCATCAGCCGCCGATAACGCCCTTTTCGGTGAAGTACTTCACTGCACCGGGATGCATGGGAGTGGAGATACCGTCGGTAGCCTTTTCCAGAACCAGTTCAGCACCCTTTGCGTGTGCGGTGGTGATGTCGGCCAGGTTTTCGTAGATACCCTTGGTGATGTTGTATACGGTTTCTTCGTCCAGGTCAGCGTCACAGATCAGAGTAGCCATAACAGCAACGGTGGTAACGTCTTCCTTGATGTTTTCGTATACGGTGCCTGCGGGCATCTTGTATTCGGTGTAGTAACCGTAGTTTTCCTGCAGCCATGCCAGTTCAGCGGCGTCGATGGACAGGATGGTGAAGTCAGTAGAGGTAGCCAGTTCGGTGATGGCAACGGTGGGAGCACCGGCAGTGCAGAAGAATGCGTCCAGCTGGCCGTCCTTGAACTTGTCAGCGGAGTCGGTGAAGCCCAGGTTCTGCTTCTGGATATCGTCAAAGGTCATGCCGTATGCTTCGAAAATCTGCGCAGCGTTGAATTCGGTACCGGAACCAACGTCACCAACAGATACAACCTTGCCCTTCAGATCGGCGATGGAGTTGATACCGGTCTTGGCAACGATCTGGATGGTTTCGGGGTACATGGTACAGATAGCGGCGAAGGAGGTGATAGCGCCTTCATCAGCGAAAGTGTTGGTGCCGTTGTAGGCATAGTCCATAACGTCGTTCTGAACGATGGCCAGGTTTACGTCGCCGGAGTCGATCAGCTGGATGTTGGCCTTGGAAGCGCCGGTGGACTGTACGCCGATTTCAACGCCGGCCTTGTCCTTCAGCACCTGGGTGAATGCGATACCGAATGCGTAGTAGGTACCGGTTTCGGAGCCGGTAGCCATGAACAGCTTGCCGCCGCCGCAGGAAGTCAGGCAGGTCAGCATGCATACTGCCAGGATCAGAGCAAAAATCTTTTTCATGATGGGGATTCCTTTCTCAAATCATGTTGATGCAATAATTTTGCAGTTTTTATTCCGGAAGCTGCAAATGACACAGCCTGAACCGGAGATATGTTCTATTTTACAATACTTTTTTGAATAAGTCAATAGCCAAAAATGCGATTTACGAATAATATACATATATTTATCATATATTTCCCGTAATTTGGCAAAATCCTTGTCAAAACCGCCTCTCTGTGGTAAAATAAATAGGAAAGAACCTAACCTGAAAAAGCCGGAGCGTCGCTGCATATGATGAATAATCCCTATCCCTATTCCGATACCAACAAGCGGTACTATACCTTCGATTACTATACCAAACACCGCTTCGGCGGCAAGTGCGCCAAGGCACCGCTGGACATCGGCTGCACCTGTCCCAACAAGGACGGCACCTGCGGCACAGGCGGCTGTATCTACTGCCGGGACGGAAGCCGGAGTGCGGTGGGTGAAACCATCCGGGAACAGTACGAAAACGCCGCGGCGGTGGCAGAGCGGAAATGGAAGAACCTGGCAGGCATGATCCCCTACTTTCAGTCCGGTACCAACACCTACGGTGATCTTGCCGTACTCCGCCGGGCATGGGCAGAAGCCGCTGCCATGGAAGGGGCTGTCATGATCGGTATCGGTACCCGTGCGGACTGTCTCGGGGAGGATGTACTGGACGCCCTCGCAGAACTTGCCGCAGAAATCCCTGTCATGGTGGAGCTGGGTCTGCAGACCGTGCACGACGAAACGGCCGTGGGGATCAACAGAGGCTATAATTTCGCCTGCTTCATGGACGGCTATACCCGGCTGAAGGCCAGAGCGGATGCCATAAACGGCGGTGCTGCCAAAGGATACGGCAGACTGTCCGTGGGAATCCACCTGATCGGCGGCCTGCCGGGGGAAGACAGGGACATGATGCTGGAAAGTGCACGGCGGGTGGCAGACATGGAACCGGATCTGGTGAAAATCCACCTGCTGCACATCCTGCGGGAAACCCCTATGGCCGCTCTGTACGAAAGGGGCCTGTATACCCCACTGGAACGGGACCCCTACTGCGAAATCGTCTGCCGCCAGCTGGAACTGCTGCCGGAGGACACCATCATCGGCCGCATCACCGGCGACGGCAGGGCAGAGGACCTGATCGCCCCCCAGTGGAGCCGCCGCAAAACAGACGTCGCCAACACCATTGACAAAATGCAGGCAGCGGCGGACACGTGGCAAGGTAAATTAAGAAGTAAGAATTAAGAAATAAGAATTTAGTAACCAATGATTCACTATATCATGTAACTTAATCATGCAATCAAAAACCGGCTACGGCGACCAGCAGGTATTCCCTTCGGGAAACCGACCGGCCCCTGGGAGCTCACTCCACTATTTCTTGGGGCTTGGACAGACATTATCCAGTGGCACATGGAATTGCAAAGACTATATCCTGCCCAAATCCTTCTTAAAGTTTTTGCGGAGCTTTTTTCAAAAAGCGACCGTTCCCCCGTCTCTCCACCCAAACAGCTTGTACTACTATATTCCACCATAAAAAGGAGACAGAACCATGCGATTCCGGAAACCGACAGAAGAAAAGATATACAAGAACAGCGGCGCCGGTTTTGTGGAAGGGGATGTGCAGATGCCCTATCCCAGACTTTGCGCCCACAGAGGATTTTCCACCATTGCGCCGGAGAACAGTATGCCGGCGTTCGGAGCGGCTGTGGCGATGGGAGCGGAGGAGATTGAGTTTGACCTCTGGCCTACCGCAGACGGGGAGATTGTTTCCTGTCATGACGGCACACTGGACAGAGTTTCCACCGGCTGCGGCAGACTGTCCGACAAAACGCTGGCCGAACTGCTGACATACGACTTCGGCATCAAGCACGGGGCACGGTTCGCCGGGATGCAGATCGTCCGGTTTGAGGAAATTCTCGAAAAGCTGGCCGGACGGTGCATCATGAACATCCACATCAAGTCCGACGAGGAAGGCATCGGTTCCAGAGCCACCACCGCCGCACCTTTCACCAGAGATACCCTGTCCCACATCGTGAATCTGATCCGCCGGTACGACTGCGCGGGGCACGTGTACTTCATGACGCCCAACCGGGTCATTCTGGGTATCCTGCAGGAAAGTGCACCGGAAATGCACCGGGTTGTGGGCTTCAGCGGCAAACCGGAGGACATGATCCCCGAAGCACTGGAATTCGGCTGCACCGGTATCCAGCTGTTCAAGCCCTATTTCGATCAGGCAATGGTGGACGAAGCCCATGAAAAGGGACTCATCTGCACCGTATTCTGGGCGGACGATCCGGACGAAGCCGAACGCTATCTGGACATGGGCATCGAAACCATCCTGACCAACGACTATCAGGTGGTGGCAAACCGGGTGAATGACCGCCTGCAGACAAGAGAACGGAATCCCGGATAAGTACAGAACCAATCAAAACTGCCAAAAGAGGTATAAATATGGAAATTGCCAAGCTGGACAAAAACTTTACCGTAAAGACAAACATTGAAAGAGAAGGGCTTACCTTTTACGATATCGATGAGGCGCCGTTCCGGATCCACGGGGTTTTCAGAGAAGGACAGCGGTATGTGCGTATGCCCTATGAAACCGCCAAAAACGTCAGCGACGGTGTGGGCTGGCTCAGCACCCACACGGCAGGGGGCCGGATCCGTTTTGTGACGGACAGCCCCTATGTTGCCATCAGCATTCAGGTGCGCGGCGGCAGCAAACTGCCCCTGTTTGCCTTCTCCGGCAGCATCGGCTGTGACCTGTACGGCGGCAAGCGGTACTTCGGCACCTATATCCCCCCCATCGATGTAACCGACCATTATGAGGGCGTGGTGGACATCTTTGACCCGGAAGAAAGGGAATACACCATCAATATGCCCCTGTACAGCGGTGTGGAAAAAGTATATGTGGGCCTCAAAGAGGGCAGCAGCCTGAAGGCGGCTTCCGATTATGCCGTCACCAAACCCATCGTATACTACGGTTCCTCCATCACCCACGGGGGCTGTGCTTCCCGTCCCGGCAACAACTACGAAAGCATCATCGGCAGAGAACTGAACTGCGATTTCATCAATCTGGGCTTTGCGGGAAACGCCAAAGGGGAAGTGGCCATCGCCGAATACATCGCCTCTCTGGACATGACTGCCTTCGTGTACGACTACGACCACAACGCGCCGAACATCGAACACTACAGAGAAACCCATGAGCGGATGTTCAGAATCATCCGTGCCGCCCAGCCGGAGCTGCCTATCATTATGATGACCCGCCCCAAATTCTATATCACCAGGGAAGAAACAGAACGGCTGCAGATCATGCTGCAGACCTATGAAAACGCCATCGCCGCCGGGGACAGAAACGTGTACTGCATCAAAGGTACCGACCTTCTGCCGGCCTCCATCAGAGAGTTCGCCCTGGTGGACAACTGCCACCCCAACGACTGCGGTTTTGCCGCCATTGCAGACATTCTCGGCGGCAAGCTGAAGGAAATTCTTGGTCTTGCCTGATTCTCCTACAAAAAAACGGTGCTGCCATCCCGGAATCTTCACCGGAACGGCCAGCACCGTTTCTTTTTTTCTTTATGCTATGTACAGTCGGGTTACGGCTGCATATCCTTATAAGCCTGTACCAGCTTGTCAAGGGCAGTCTGGTAGCTCTGTTCTCTGGAGGCGTACAGGGAAGCATACCCCTGGGTTCCTTCCGCCACGTTGCGCATGATATGCATCATGTTGTTGCAGGAGGAGGAGTTCACGAAGCCGAAGTTGAACATGGCGCCGTCCCGGATCAGATCCAGCATCTGTGCGGAAGCCTCGTCCCGGCTGTATTTGGCCTTCATGGCAACTTCAAAGTACGCAGGGGTAACGCTTTTCCAGGATTCGTATGCCATGGCTTCGGTAACACCGCCCACCAGCTCATTGTTTCCCGCGGTCAGCGGTACACAGAACAGGGAGTAGGCATCCTGGGACAGGGTCTGGTACTTTTCCTGTGCTTCGTCGTACTTGGCCATGGGCAGAATCCCGTATTCAAAGTCCACTTCCCGCAGTTCTTCCACGGCATAATTCATGGTGGTAACGTTCAGCAGGGCTCTGCCTTCCTTGAAGGGGGCAAACCAGGTCTTGTCTTCCTGGGACAGTTCCTTTTCGGCAAACACGCCGGGGTTGGTCTTGTTGTAGAAGGACATCATGCGTTCTGCAATCTCAATGGCCTTGGCATCGCCCATCCGCAGTACCACATTGCCGTCCCCGTCCTTGGCGGTCAGAGGCTGGTCGTACGCGGCGAAGAAGCAGTCGGATGCATTCCCGATGGGGATAACCAGACCGTATTCGTCGTTCTGATCCATGGTACCGTTACCGTCTACATCCACACTGATGCTTTCCGCCAGGGCATACTGGTAGTCATAGGTCCATCGTCCCTCGTTGACCACGCTGTACAGATCTTCCACGGAATGCTTATCCATCATATCCTTATTCAGGAAGGTACAGAACATGGAGGAAATCATGGTATAGGACAGGTCGCCGCCGGCAAAGTACAGCTGATCGTACAGGGTCAGCTCATCCCGCAGGTTGGAATTCCACCAGGGTTTGTCAAAGTTCAGATAGGGCACAGTCAGCAGGTTTGTGAAAAGGCCTTCGGTAGCAAGGGCTGTGATGAAGTAGGCATACCCGGCCACCAGCTGATAGGAGGCGTCCCCGGCCTGCACGGCGGTACGGATTTTGTCGTTGAAGGCATTTTCGTTGCCCCAGATACCGGGGGTCTTGAAAGCGTCGATGGCAACATCCAGCCGTTCTTCCACGGTGATTTCCCGGTTGTAGATGGCGTCGTTGACGATGTCACCGCTCAGCTCGGGGGTGATCATTTCGTTTTCCCACTGGAGGTCTTCTCTGCTGAGAATGGTAAAGGTTTCGCCGGTGAATTTCAGATCGTCCGGCAGGTCGTCCCGGATTTCGGTTTCTTCCGGCTGGGTTTCTTCCGCTGCGGTATCGGCGGGGTCTGCGGTGGTTTCGGTTCCTTCTCCGCCGCCGCAGGCTGTCATGGCAGGGGTCAGCATCAGTGCGGCAAGCAGCATGGCAAGCAGTCTTTTCTGCATGGTATTTCTCCTTTATATCATGAATATACAAATAGCATTCATATTATAGCACATTTTGCGTCTGTGTCAAGAGCAGACATAATCCGGTACAAAAAGCAGCGGTCTCCGTTTCGGGAAACCGCTGCTTCTGTGTATGGGACTTAAATGGATTCCACTGCTTCTTCGCCTTCGTCTTCTTCGTCGTCCTGGCAGCAGCAGATAGGTTCGTAGTTTTCGCAGTCTTCTTCAAAGCATTCTTCGTCACAGCCGTCGCATTCTGCGCAGTTGCCGTCACAGTCAAAGGTGATCTTGAAATACTTCTTGAAAATGGTGTACGCCACTACGATCACAGCAGCGATGCTTACGATGGCACCGATGATCATGAAAATGGTCTTCAGAGAACAGCACTTCTTGTTTTCCATAATATTACCTCCATTATCCCCTGACGGGGCAGATATACAATTCCGGCGTTCCCGTCCGAAAAAACAGGAACAGATTTACAGGATAAGTATACCATAAATTTTCAAAATTGCAATAGCCAAATCGTGAAAATGATATGAACAAGAAAAGTCAGCCATAGTATACCGCGCCCGTCGGCTGAATATACCGCAAAAATGTACTTCTTAAGTCAATGATGATTATCTAAACTGTTTGTAAAGGGGAAACGCGGCTTTCTTGAAATGAAAGCCAAGCGCCGCACACGGCGCTAAGCAAAGAACTTTTAACATGAGTATTAGCAAGATATAGTATCTGCAATTCCATGTGCATAGTTCCGTTATTCTCCGAGACCTGAGAAATAGTGGAGCGAGCTCCCAGGGGCCGGTCGGTTTCCCGAAGGGAATACCTGCTGGTCGCCACAGGTCGTTTCTGATTGCGTGATATAGTAAATCATCGTTTACTTACTTCTTAATTTTCACTTCTTATTCTTCATCTGCCGCCGCTCCAGGCTTCGTCCAGCAGAACCGCTTCGTTTTCGCCGAACCCGGCGGACAGATCCCAGATGTGCTGGTTGCGGCTGCCCCGGAACCGGAGGGAAAGATCTCTTTTATCCTGTTCAAACCGGCCGTCCACCAGATACCGGGTTACGGACAGCAGAGCACGGACGCCTTCCTCTTTTTCCGCCTTTGCGCGCAGCTGTTCCAGCGTCCAGCCGGAGTAGGTCATCACGTCCAGTCCTCTTTCCGCAGCGCACCGGCCCACTTCCGCCAGCTCCCCGGCCCAGAGAAAAGGTTCCCCGCCGGAAAAGGTCACGCCCCGCAGAGTGGGGTTTTTGATCAGATTGTCCCAGATCCGTTCCGTAGTGGTTTCAAAACCGCCGGCCGGATCGTGGCTTTCCGGATTGTGGCAGCCCGGGCACCGGTGGGGACAGCCCTGCACAAACACCACAAACCGGAGTCCCGGCCCGTCCACGATGGATTCTCTGATAATCCCGTAGAGCCGGATGGGCATGGAAGCAGGCCGCAGTGCCGGATCCTTTTCCGACATGGCCGCCAGCCGCTGGGCGCTCATGGGTGTATATATGGACATACGGATTTCTCCTTTGATGAAAACTTGTATGGATTTACAGTATACCACGCCGGCGCTTTTTTTTCAAGTAAGAAATAAGGAAGTGTGCAGAAATCTCCCTGTACCGGTCCAGGTTATTTCGTGCACGATTTTCAGTGACGAATACCAAATTCCTTCACGGGAGGACCAAGGCCCTCCCCTACCCAAAACATACATTGGGTTGACAGCACGTGAGTCATCGTTTTCTTAATTCATAATTCTTATGTAACCGATGATTAACTATATCCTGCAATCGGAAACCGGCTACGGCGACTGGGGTTGCCGGCCCCCAGGAGCTCGCTTCACTATTCCTTGGGTCTTGGATATACAATATCCAATGGCACATGGAATTGCAGGGGCTCCATTCTGCAAAAATCCTTTTTAAAGTTTTTGCTCACCCACCAAGGGTGGGTGGGGCTTTATTTCAAAAAGCCGCGTTTCCCTTTTACAAACAGTTTGGTTAATCATCATTGACTTATTTCTTAATTCTTCCCCCCGCATCTTCCCCCACTTCTCCCTTGACAAAAGGCGCGGCGGATGGTATCATATATCTGATAAAAAGCGACAACCAGCCAACGGAAAGAAAGGATAGAAAACGATATGCTTAAAAAGAGAATTCTTGTGATCAGCAGCGCCAATATCGACTTTGTACAGCGGATGCGCCGGGTTCCCTATTCCGGTGAAACCGTGGTGGAACCGGGGATCGGCTACAGCTATGTGCCCGGCGGAAAGGGCGCCAACTCCGCCATTACCTTTGCCCGTCTGGGTGCGGACTGCGTATTCGCCTGCAAACTGGGTAAGGACTCCAACGGGAAGCGTCTGGCCGCCATGTACGCCAAGGAAGGCATCGACACACGGTACATTCTGGAAGACCCGGAAGTGCCCACGGGTCTTGCTTCCATTCTGGTGGAAGAAAACGGCAAGAACCGGATCATTGTGTATCCCGGCGCCAACATGACCATAACCCCCGAAGATGTGGAAGAGCCCTTCATCTGCTGTCCCGACGCGCTGTATATGCAGCTGGAAGTGCCTTTTGACACCGTAGTGGAAGCTGTACGCCGTGCCAACGATGCCGGAATCCCCGTGTTCATCGATGCAGGT
Organism: Oscillospiraceae bacterium; assembly: GCA_015064285.1. Taxonomy (GTDB): domain Bacteria; phylum Bacillota; class Clostridia; order Oscillospirales; family CAG-272; genus UMGS1696. The sequence goes on from SVSN01000014.1 coordinate 17,544, forward strand.
CCCGCTTCCGTGGACTACGACCTGAAGCGGCTTGGCAGACTGGAAGTCTTCTCCCCCAACGAAAGCGAAACCCGGGTCTACACCGGCATCGCTCCCACTACCGAAGAAAACTGCCTCCGTGCCGCCATCAAGCTCTCCTCCATGGTGGACGCAAAATACATCGTGCTGAAGCTGGGCGACAGAGGCGCTTTCCTGTATGACGGCAGAGAATACTACATCGTACCCGCCGAAGAGGTTCCCGTAGTGGATACCACCGCCGCCGGGGACGTCTTCACCGCTGCGCTGACCTACTGGTATCTGGAAAAAGGCAACATCCTCTCCGCCATGGATTTTGCAGGCTGCGCTGCCGGCATCTCCATCTCCCGTCCCGGCGCTTCTCCCTCCGTGCCCACCCTGGCCGAAGTGATGGCATACGCCAAGGAACGCCGTGAAAAGAAGGAAGCCGAAAAGGCCGGTGAATGATCTATGGTAATCGCAGGAATCGACTTCGGCGATGCCCGCACCGGGATTGCCGTATGCGACAAATTTGAAATGATGGCTTCCGAAGCCGGCTGCGTCCGGGCGGACAGCTATAAGAAAATGCTCGCCGCTGTGGCGGAAAAGATCCTGGAACTGAAGCCGGAACGGATCGTGGTGGGCAACCCCAAGAACATGAACGGTTCCGAAGGCCCCAGAAGCGAAAAGTGCAAAGCCTTTGCCAGAGAACTCTCAGAAGCCACCGGTATTGAAACGGTACTGGTGGACGAACGGCTGACCACGGTGAGTGCCCACAAAATCCTGTCGGAAAACAATGTCCGGGGCAAGAAGCGCAAGGACACAGTGGACGCCCTCTCCGCCCGGCTGATTCTGGAAGATTACCTTACCATGCGGAAGAGACAGGGAGAGACGAATTAAGAATTAAGAATTGAGAATTAAGATGCGTACATTTGTCAAAATCCTGACTGTGCTGCTTGCGGGGCTGATGCTTTTTTCCGCCTGCGGCGCGGCAGAAGAAAATACAACCACAGAAATTACAGGAGAAACAATTATGGTACAGATCGAAATGGAAAACGGCGGGATCATCAAGCTGGAGCTGTATCCCGATAAGGCGCCCATCACCTGCGAAAACTTCGTGAAGCTGGCAAAGGACGGCTTCTATGACGGGCTGATTTTCCACAGAGTTATCAAGGACTTCATGATCCAGGGCGGCGACCCCACCGGTACCGGTATGGGCGGTGCGGACAAGAACATCAAGGGCGAATTTGCCGTAAACGGTGTGCAGAACGACATCTCCCACGTCCGCGGCGTAATCTCCATGGCAAGAAGCCGCAGCTATGACTCCGCATCCTCCCAGTTCTTCATCTGCCACGCCGACGCCAAGTATCTGGACGGCCAGTACGCCGCCTTCGGCAAGGTTATCGAAGGCATGGAAGTGGTGGACGAAATCGCCGAAGTCAAGACCGACTACAGCGACAGACCCATGATCGACATGGTAATCAAGACCATTACCGTCATCGAAGAATAAACCCGGCTATACACCCGAAACGGTTTGCGAGCGGATCCCTGTCCGACTGGCAGACCGTTTTCTGCATTCTCCGGATTTTTTCATTTTTTCTGTTGCAAACCGCCCTGCCGGGACGTATTATGGGTGTCCGGACGAAATCACAGTACAAAGGAGGCATACCGGTGGACAGACAAAGGGAAGCGGAGCGGGTCGTTATGACCTGGGGCACCATGGTGTACCGTGTGTGCTATATGCGGCTGGCGGCGGCGGATCCCACACTGGCGGACGACGCGTACCAGAATGTATTTCTGACCTGGGTGGAAAAACCGCCGAAGGTCAGTCCGGGCAGTGAACATGAGAAGGCCTGGTTTCTGCGATGTGCCATGCACCGGTGTGCGGATCTGCTCCGTACCCGGGCCAGATACAGTCATGAGGAACTGACCGAAACCGTACCTGCCCCGGCGGAAGACACCACTGAGGTCATGGACGCCCTTCTCTCCCTGCCGGAGAAATACCGGATGCCCCTGTATCTGCATGGGGTATGGGGATGTACCATAGAAGAAACGGCAGCGGCGCTGGATCTGACCCCGGCAGCTCTGCGGATGCGGCTGACCAGAGCAAGACGGGCACTGGCGGAGATACTGTCAACCTGATCAAGGAGGAGATAATGAAAAAAAAGTATTTACTCACCAAGGCGGATGACCTGACACTGGAACCGCCGGACACTCTGCGGGAGGATACCCTTGCGAAAATGGCAGAAGCGGTACAGAGTGCTCCTGAAAAGAAAAGAAAAACAACCTGGAAAAGACTTCTGTCCTGTGCAGCTCTGGTGGGAGCCATATTCATGCTGATGGGAGTCGGCCACCGGATCACGGCGAATTATATGACCTTTGCCGCCGGGTATGGTGTCATGAAACAGGCACAGGAGGACATCTACACACTGGTACGCGCGGAAAAGTTCGGTCTGGACAAAATTGATGCGGTGTCCATGGTTCCGGTTACGGAGGGGGAATATGCCGGACAATGGAAAGTTACCGTTATGACCACTCTGCAGATCAGCACCGTAGATGACAGGATACGGATGCAGCTTCACCACCCGGACGGTACGGAATATGATCTGCTCTGTACCCGGGCGGGACCGGATTCTGTCTTTACCGGATACATCGACAATGCCACCGCCGGTTCCTATACCGTATACTGGGATACCTTCAAAATCACAATGGAAATGGATTCCATAAGCAACTCCCCCTATGCGGCGTATGAGTATCCCACCTCTGACGGCATCACCGTCGTCTGCTTTCCCATTGCTGAGGGCTCCGATACACTGATTGTACGCTGCAGCCTGACGCCCAAAAGCAAGGATATGAAATACTGGGCAGAGCACAGCAGCTATATCCGCTGTATTCCCCAGCAGATCAAAGTGACCGATGCAGCCGGGAATGTATACAATGCATATTATTCATCTGATATATTGTCTGTCACCAAAACCAGCACTGCATATATCACGGAGTCCATATTCCAGCTGCATACATCAGGCAGTTCTCCCTTTACCAGTCTGCAGACTGAGAACAGAGACTCTCCCCTTGCCAGCATTCAGATCGAAAACATCACCCTCCAGGCAGAACTGGAGAATATGCCTGCCAGCCGTATCTCCATTCCCCAAAAGGGAGAAACCGTTTCCACGGATATAAATCTGCTGGATACCCATGGCATTTCGCTGACGCTGTCAAAGATCACCAACGATAAGGAAGACTATAAGCTGGGCAGCAATGTATTCCCGTCCCTGACGCTGGAAACCGCCTATCCGAAACTCCGTTTTTCGGAAAACATCACTCTGGCAGATATAAAGCTGAACTGCCGCCTGCCGGATGACCCGGAAACTGTCCGGTATGTACCGTTTTCTGAAAAACATCCGAATCTGCAAATCAAAAAGACCACCGACTGGAATCAGGAAAAACCGGTTGAACACAGTATATTCGCCCTGAACAGCGATGCCCCCAGTCTCCGTCCCTACAACATCCCGGCAAAGGAAGGAGATACCATCGAGGTAATCCCCGGCAGTATGACCCTGACCCTCTCCGGCGACTGGACAATCCGTTTCGGGGAAAAAGCAGACAAGGGCATCCCGAAGGAAGCCATCAAATACGGCAAATAATCCCACTCCAAAACCGCAGTACCGCCAAGGCTGCGGTTTTTGCTTTGTCAATTCTGAATTCTCAATTCTGAATTCATAATTCCCATCCCAGCGGGCATACTATTCCCATCCCAACCCAAAGGAGAACCGGATATGCCCATTTCCCATCTCGATGCCGATTCCTTCGGCGAATTCGTGGACAGCGATACCCCGGTGCTTGTGGATTTCTACGCCGAGTCCTGTCCCCATTCCCTTGCCATGACCACCGTACTGGATACCGTAGCCGCCGCACGCCCCGCCCTGCCTGTGGGCAAAGTCAACGTAGATACCGAACCGGATCTGACCAATGCCTACGTGGTCCGTACCACCCCCACCATCCTGCTGATGAAAAACGGAGACATCTCCTGCCGCTTTACCGGAGAAACAGGTGCAGATGTGCTCCTGTCCGCCATCGATCAGGAATACAGGGAATCCCCCGGACACGAAGCCCCCTCCATGCTCCATGACTACGTTCCGCACACTGCGCCCCGGATGTACGCCGACCCCTTCTTTGTTCCGGATCCGACAACGGGAATGTTCTATTGATGTAAGAAACAAGAGGCAAGAAGTACCCTGCGGAAGGTTCTGGCAGTTCCGCGGACATCGGGTACTTCTTGTTTTTCAGTTCCTATCTCTCACATGACCACCGCCATGGGGGATGCTTTTCTGCTGCCGATCTGCACGGCGGCCGCCCGGATCCATTTTCCGTTTACACCTACATAAATGTTGGATTTTGCCACCTCCAGAAGGCCGCTGTCCGTCCAGGGGGAAGCCGTTCCGGCCGTATTTACCGCACATACACGGTACCGTACCCCCTCCAGCCCCTCCGGCAGCGTATCCCGGAAACGGTCGGATGCACCGCTGTACAGGATGGAATACCCGGACAGGCTGCCGTCCTTTTCTTTACCGGCACGTTCCAGCCGGTAGGCTTCAATGGTGTTTACCGGGTCGTCCACCGCCGTCCAGCTGACCGTGACCTTGCCGCCGTCAATCAACAGGGTTGTACCGATCTGCGCCGGTGCCAGAGGAATGGCCGCATTCCGGCTCACACGCTGTACCGGGGTGACATACCGGTTCAGGGTGACAAAATCCTCCGTGTCGCTTCCGTCCCAGTCTGCCGGGAATGTGCGGTACTCCATCACCAGACAGACATCGCTGCCCAGCACTTCTTCCCCCAGCGTCACCCGGCAGGAGGTCATCCGTTTGTTTTCCGCCAGCGTCTGTTCCGTAAAGTCCGTTTCATCCGGCTTCCGCTGCCGCAGGTTTACGCCGGTGACCCAGCCGGTTCTGCCGTCACCCGGGGTCAGTTCCCATGTCAGTGTATGGGTATATCCGGCATACAGCACCGGTTCCATAACAAAGACAGGCAGGCTCTCGAAGCGGCGCTGGTACACCCGGATCACATCGGTTTCGATAGCCCCGGAGGTCATGGTAAACCAGGAGCCCTTTTTCGCAATAAACACCCTGTCCTCTTCCGTATCCCAGGGAATTCTGCACACGGGTGTATCCCAGCCTTCCATGACATCGAAGGGCACGGTACCGCTGTCCAGCTGCAGGGTTACATAGCTGCGGATGTCCGCCGTTTCCGCCTCATCGGCCCAGCCCACCGTGATGTACAGATTCTCCGTCAGCCCGTCCCGATAGGCGGCATAGTGGAAGGACTTTCCGTCCAGCCGCAGGGCTATACCGGTATACCGGCCCACACAGGTCAGTTTTTCCATTGCATAACAGCGCATACATTACGCCTCCTCTGCCAGCAGGATGAAGATTTCCCCCTCCGCCGGTACCTCCGGCAGGACCGTTCCGTAACGGATATTGCGTACGGCAGGAGCGCCTGTGGTATCGTTTTCCGCCTGCAGGACACCGGTCATTCTGCCGCCGGTTCTGGGCATCAACTCTTCCGCCGCCATACCGCCCACTGCCCCCGCATCCGCCGCATATGCCACAGACTGGAGACTGCTTACGGGAGAATCCACTGCCCCGCACACCGATTTGGAGAAACGACGGTCGCTGATCATGGCATCCTCCACCGCTGCTGTGCCTGCCGGCACCTCCACACTGGCCAGCAGCAGATCCCACACTGTTTCACTGCGGGTAATCCCGGAAAAATCCTCTCCGAACAGGAGCACAAAACGGCCTTCCGTACGGTACAGACGAAGGATCACCTGATAGCGGTGTCCCGCTTCCACTGCCGCTGTAACCGCTTCCTTCACCCATGCCATGTGGCCGTCAATCCAGCCGCAGCCGGGACGCACCGTCAGCGCCAGTCCATCTCCGGGCATCACCTGCAGATACCCATCCGAGGGACAGATCACCCCGTCGGAATAGAAGCATTTCATCATTCTGGCAAAAAACGCGGCATCCACCGCTTTGTCCCCTCTGGGGAACCCGTCTATCGTTTCCACCACCGACGTGGAGTCAAACATCCCGCCGGTTACGTTGATCGTTGTCTGCATATTCTGTTATCCTTTCTCTCACACAGATATTTTACGCCAGCGCCGTTTTCAGCCGGATCACCGAATCCCCGAAACAGGGATACAGGCGCACCATGCCGCCCTCCTGCACCACATCCAGCGCCGTCAGACGGGCCGCGGTACGGACAGCCGTGGCGGGGGAATAGATCTCGCAGATGTCCCCAAGCCCGTAATCCGTACCGAAACGGGGTTCCACATCATATTCGGCAATACAGCTCAGACGGTACCGTGCGCCTGCCGCATCCAGAAGTGCCTCGCCCCGTCCGGTCAGCGCCGCCAGATAGGCTTCATTCGTATCATAATCCTCCGGGCGCAGGTCTGCAGCTTTTTTATAGCTCTCCCTGCGTTCTTCCGGTGTTTCCGCCCGGTCCACCGTTACCACGGTTCCGTCACCGCCTTCCACATAGATCCGGCTGTACGCATCCTCCCGGTACAGTTCCTCTTCCAGGCTGGCGATATTGCCGAATTCTTCACTGAAAATGGCACGGTTCACACCGGGTTCACTGTCCAGGCTTCTGTCCGTTCCCGTCACCAGCGCAAAGAAAAGTCTGCCGTCCTTCATGGTGATGGTATAGGAAGCGCCTGAAACGGCCAGAGTCTCGTGGATCCATTTGCCCAGGCGGTCACCTGCCTTCATACTGTACTGTGCCGTCTCTCCCGCCACCGGCATCGCGTCCTCCACCAGCAGAGGCAGTCCCTCCGCCCAGTCTCCCAGTGCCGCCATAACCGCTTCCGCTGCCGTACCGCTGTATACCGTATCCGCTGACGCTACCCGGTCGTACAGCAGACATTCCAGCAGCCGTCCTTCCAGCTGCAGCAGCCCGTCCCGGCAGATCAGGGTTTCAATCCGGCCGCAGCGTTCCCTGTCGCACAGATACACCGCCTGTGACGCCAGAGCCAGCAGCACCGCACTGTTTTCTCCACTGCCGGGCATTCCCTCCGTCAGGGGCAGCACCACAGTGAAGGAGCCGCATTCATGGTACCGCAGGGCCCACACCACCGAAACCGCCGTATCCACCGGCAGGGAAATAGCTGTAAAATTCCTGTCCAGAAAATACAGTTCCATAGTTCCTCCTCAGATTCCGTAGTACAGAGGCGTATAGGACAGGCCGGCAGAAAGGTATTCCGCACCGCTGTCCGCCGTCACACTGACCGAATTTTCGCCTGTCTGCAAAAGGAAAAAATCGCTGTCCCGGTGGAAGGTGAACCGTCTCTCTCCGTTGATCCAGAGGTTCCGGTACCGGGGACGGGTATCGATGAGGGCTTCCTGGCCGTCTTCCAATACCGTCTGCAGCCGTATGAAGGCGTCCCCGCTCCGCAGCACGGGATTTTCCACCCGTCCGCCCGATGCCGTCAGCTTTGCCGTAAAGCCGCAGGGGGCGTCTCCCGGATTGATCACCGTTGCCGTGTCCGTAGTCCGGAAGTATCCCGCCGCCATACCCGCGCCTTTCCAAAAATTCATGGGAAAGGTCAGAAGAGGCAGCGACTGCCAGAACTGTACTTCTTGCGGTTTTTCATCCCGGTAAAAGGGATCCGGTGCCAGAAACGGCAGATATACCTCTGTGGGCGTAAAGAAATTCGCCTGCCGGAACTCCGGTTTGCCGCAGGGGATCACACCGATACACCGGGTCACACCGGACAGGGTCACTTCCATCTCCAGTGTGTGCAGCGGGTTCATGATGGCGCAGACCCGGCGGCGCACCTCTCCCTCATCGCCATGTACTTCCGCCGTAATGCCCATATACCGTTCTCCGAACCGGCGGGTTACCGGATGGCCTCCCGTTCCGTCTGCATAGGGTTCTGTTTCCACAAACAGTTCCGTGGCGCCGAACCCTTCCAGTCCCTCTTCCAGCAGCCGCAGATGGGCGCCGGCCCCGGGAGAGATCAGCAGGGTACGCCCACTCTCCCCGTCGGTAATCCGGATTCTGTAGACTGCGCCGTCCTGTATTCCGTTCGTCATAGTCACCTCATGTTCTCATCATCAGCTCGCTCTGCTGCCGGATGGCTCTGGCCGTCTGATACGGTGTGCCCGTGCCGGTACGCAGATAGATGTTTTGCTGCAGGGGACGGCTGTTTCCGCCGGATGCCGGTACTGCGGGCACGTGGATCCGACCTCCCGTTTCCGCCAGAGCCGCTTCAATGTAGCCGCTGCCGGCCAGAATGCCTTCCGCAATCCCCCGGGACAGCATCATGCCCACTTCGTCCCGCATTCTGGCGGAAGGGGAATGGATCTGCAGCACTTCCTTGGCCGCCGCCATCGCCCGCTCCGCCACCGACGCCATGGCCGACACCACCGATCCGGCATTCGCATGAATCCCGGCGGCAATATTGCCCGTCATCCCGGCACCGATGGCGTGCCAGTCCCCCTGAAAAGCGTTTCTGGCATTCTGAGCAGTCTGTCCGGCCACATAGGCGATCTGTCCCGCCCCTGCGGTAAATCCACCGGTAAGAACAGCCGCCGCCCCGGAACCGGTTCCGCCCCAGTCCGCACTGCCAAAGGAAAGAACCGCCGCCTGTGCTGCTGTCTGTGCCGCTTCCGATGCCGTAAAAGTCAGTCCGTCCAGGGCGCCGGTCAGAGATCCCATAATCGCTTCCAGCGCCCCGTCGATCCCGGAACCTGCCACAGCGCCCGTAACCGCCGTCTGCAGCCGGACAGACAGGTTGGCCAGCTGTCCTTCCAGTGCCGTTACCGAAGCCTGAAACGCCCCGGTATCCAGCAGCGCCGCTATGGTTATACTTCCGTCTGCCATATTCTGTCTTCTCCTTTCTCATGCCCATGCCTTTGCTTCCGGATCCGTACGGCCCCTCTCGCCTGCCGCAGCTTCCGCCGGAGTCCGTCATCCTGCACTTCGGTCAGATCCATGGTACGGAGTCTGACGGCCTGCATGAAGGGGGTATCCTCCGGAAGGGAAAAGAGCAGAATCATAAACTTCCACCAGTGCATACGCACCTCGGTCAGATCGATCCCATAGGCCAGCCGGAAGGAAGCGAAAATCCGGTCTCCGTCTGTTTCAAAATCGTATACCGGCTCTCTTTTTCCGCCGGACTGCGCCGGTCTTTTCCGTTCGGGATCCATAGCGTAGAAATCCAGAATGGCCAGGGTCAGTTCCTCCGGATCCACCCCCTCCGGAATCTTACGGCAGTACAGCCGCAGCAGCAGCGCCATTCTGTCCCCCTCCCGCAGATCCGGATCTTCCGCCAGCGCACCGGTGAGAAGGCCAAGCCGGTAATCCGTTTCCACCGGGATCTGTACGCCGCCCACCGTAACCGAGTCCGGCAGTCCTCCGGTCAGTATGGATCCGCCTCTCATACCGCCGGCTCCGTCTGCAGACCCAGTATCGCGGCTCTGGCCAGGTATTTTTCCTCCGCTTCTTTGCGCAGGCGGTTCAGCTCATCAATCTGGCCGTTGACAAAATCCATAAAGTCAATATACGCTCTGGAGTAGGCTTCCGCACTGAGCGCCTTGCCGCACAGATCCGCACCGGCGCCGTCTCCGAAGATCTCGTCAAAGAATTCCTGCAGGATTCCGCAGTGGCAGGAAAGCAGATCATCCGCGTCCTGTTCACGGCGGAACCGGGACAGATTCGCCCGCAGTCCTTCCAGTGCGGCAAGCAGTCTGCCCATACAACCCGCTTCACTGACATCAAAGGGGTAGGTTACGGTATTCCACGTCCATTGTTTGATCATTTCTGGTTTCACGCTCCTTTTCATTCTCCGGCACCGGGGGACAGAGTCTGTCTCCGTCCCCTGCCGGAATTTTCTGTTTTCCGCACCGGAACTCAGTCTGCTGCGAATGTACCGGTGGAAACCACGAAGGTTCCGTTCACCGGTGCGGAAATGGCCTTCAGCGTACCGGTGTACAGCAGGGTATCCGTCCCCTCGCCGCATTCATCCGGAATCACGGAGTAGGTGCGCACGGACGCTCTGCATACCCCGGCACTGTCGGTCTCGTCAAACAGATCCGCTGTGCAGATTTCCACCCATGCGCTGCTGCCGGTCAGTTCTCTGTCCGTGATCCGGCGCAGCTTTTCGATCACTGCATTGCCGGTAAACACTTCAAACTCATAATCCACCGTAGGCGCATACCCGGTCACGTCCGTACGCTTTACGCTTTCGTGTATGTAGCGTCTCTGGTAGCTTACCGCATTTTTGGATTCCATAAATTCCGTGAACCCTTCGCCGATCAGCGTCCACACAGGCGCATTCGCTGTACCTGTGTTCATATAGTGCCGTCTGTCCGAACGGTTCACAATTCCTGTTTCCGCCATAGTTTATCCTTTCTTCTGGTTGTTCTTTCTTCAGCCGTCCGTTTTCTGTCTGTACCGTACGGTAAACGCTGCTCTGTATTCCTCGGTTCCGTCCGGTTCCACGGAGGATTTTGCCGGAAGCGCCGTGGGTTCACAGCAGCCGTAGACCCTGCAGGTATCCGGAGAAGGGGCAAAAGTTCCCAGATACCGGGTCAGCGCCGCAAACCATTCCAGTGCCTCCAGCCCGTCCGCCGGGGTGTGGGCCGTCCGCAGAAATACCGCAAAGGGGATCTCCCCGATAAAGGAACCGTCCACATAGGAACGCACCTTCACCGGTCCCGAAAGCGCCGTTACCGTTCCGGCAGGCAGAGCTTTTCCGGCAGGCATCCCGGGCAGACCGCCTTCTGCGGATTCCGGCAGGAACAGACAGGGTGCACCTTCCCAGGCATTGATGTGACCGCAGATTTTCCGGATCACGGATATTTCCTCAAACATTTGAAGTCTCCTTTCCCGGCCCGCTGTCCGTCAGCACCTGTGCCGTTTTTCTCCGCCATTCGTCCATCGAGACAGCCCTTGCCGCCTCAAACCACTGGGCGCAGGCCTGGGGATGCTTTTCCTTCCGGAAAGGACGGCGGCTGTAATAGCATTTTGCCGCGTGTCCCGCCGTCCAGGTTACAAGCCCCACGGAAGCACCGCCGGACCGGCAGAGTTCCCCGGTATCATAGGGCACATACGGTTCCGAAGACGCCAGCACCGCCTGCGCCAGGGCCAGTTTCGCCTGGGGTATCCGGGAGAGAATCCGGTCTCCGATCCCGGCGGTGTCGATCTTCACGCCCAGTTTCAGCATACTGCTCATCTGCCGTTCCCTCCTTATTCCGCCGTAATGGTCCAGCCTCTGCCAAGGCCGATTCCGTCTGTGGGAGGCGTCACGCTCCGCACACGCCATACCCTCGTGTCTCCCGGTTCTGTCTGTACACCACAGGCAATCCGGTCACCGGGGCAGATGGCGGCCTCCTGCAGGGTTGTGAACCGTCCTGCGCTGTCCAGCAGACAGGTGTGTCTGTCCCGGATCCACAGCGTCAGCCGGTTCTGTCCCAGCCCTTCGCCGTTGTCGCCTGCCCGGAAGGAAGATACCGCGCCATGGCAGACATACCGTCGGAAAGCGGGTCTGTAATCCCCGTCCCAGGTACCGTCCCGGCAGAAGAATGTCCATGTACTGTTTTCCATGCGTTTCACCTCAGATCCACTGCTGCAGCGCACCCGCCGCACGGAGAAATCCCACAGCACCCGGCGCCACAGGCATACCGCCCACCCGGACAACGCTGTCCGCCAGCTGCATACGGTTTCCGCCGGCTGTTTCGGATGCCACAGGCCGGTCCAGGCCGGAATCCAGCTGGGCACAGACGGCCATCTGAAAAGCCTTCTGCCCGGCAGGATCCAGATCTTCCGGGGTGCGGGGATACAGCAGTGCCAGAATGGTCTCCCGGGCACGGGGCAGTCCCACGGCAAACAGCGCCGCCGGCATCACGCCTCCGTACACGGACTGATAAAAGCCGTAGTCCACCATCATGTTCCCGCTCCTTTACGCCATGTAACGTACAGCCAGTTCGGGGTACACTGCCTTGAAGCCGTAGAGCACGTCCATGGACAGCATTTCGCGCTTGTAGCGGATATCGTAGCCTCTGACTACGCGGAGAGAAATGCCGTTGTAGGTGGTCACATAGGATTCCACACCGGCGGGCGCGGACAGGGGACGGGTCACGAAGGCAAAGGCATGGGGATGGAACACCAGATTGGCTTCATGACTGGCTGCCACCGTCACAGCGGTACCGGCACCGGCGGTCATGGCGGGAGAAACCTTTACAGTCACATCGGAAGCACCTGCCGCAGCATCTTCGCAAACGGTGTAGGTCTTGCCGTCCACGGTGAGGATATCCCCCTTCACCAGTGTCTTACCGCTCAGGGAAGAACCGGACAGCACACAGGTATCTGCATTTTCCACGGCGTTCTTTACCGTCAGGGAAGTGCCTGCCAGGGTACCGGCGGTATGCTGACAGATGGCCTGGCTCATGTAGTGATCCACACCGAAGACCTTGCCGATGGCACCGGTACGCAGGGCAGTGGTGTCCCCGCACTTTTCCGCATTGACCACAGCGGGAATCTGCTTCAGCTTGGCGGTGCACAGGGGGCTCCACACAGCGGCACGGCGGTCAGTGGGTACCTTGGCCAGATCCAGTCCGTAGGAAGCATCCGCCAGATCGTCCAGACCGTCGGGCGCGGTACCGGCAGTACCCATGGTCTGGTATACGTCTCTGTACAGTGCCAGACCGTCACGGTTGATCTTTTCCGCCAGGGCTGCGGCTGCGGGTTCAATGAACACACGGCGGATGGTTTCGTCGTCATAGGCATCCCAGGTGCTGATGGATGCGTCCACGGTAGCCAGTGTATCCAGCCTCACTTCCACCGCTTCTTCTACAATGGGCCTGGTGGTTACACCGTCTGCGGAAGAAAACGCCTCCGCTTCCAGCTTTACAGGACGTCTGATCAGCACAGAATCTCCCTGTCTGGCCGCCGCAGCCTCGCCGCTGTCACGGTATACCAGATTCGGGAACACCAGATTGTCGATCAGCTTCGGCAGTGTTTCTCTTGCGATCTGCTTTACAGAAATAATGTTGCTCATATCGTTTTGTTCCTTTCTTATTTTCCTGCAAGCGCACTTGTCAGGTTTACGATTCTGTCGGGTGCATGGGTGTCCGGAGCCGGCCGGGGTACTGCAGCTGCGGCACTGTTTTTTTATGGGATACACACCCTGTGTCTGCCCGCCGCCTGAGCCCCGGGTCTGTCCGAAAACACTCAGCACCGTTTCAGTATCATATCATAATAATCCCTGTCGGACAGGGTATCAGGATCTCTGCGGCTTCCCCCGTGCACCGCACCGCTGGAGCCTTCCCGGCCGCTGGGTGTCATCTGTCCGAATCCGAACAGATAGGGGTCGGAGGTCATCAGCCGCTTTACGGAGTCCTCCACACCGGAGACGCCGTTTTCATCTGCTTCCACCCCGGACAGATCCAGTGCCTTTGCTGCCAGCGCCGGGTTTCTGGCACCCATTCTGGCCAGCACATACCGCACCTCCCCGTCAATCCGCACCTGCCGGAGCTCCTTTTCGTGTTCCGCTCTCAGTGTTTCCAGAACACTTTCCGCCGTTTTTTCTCCGGCATCGGTTTGCGGCAGATCCGGCTGCATTTCTTTTGTTTCGTCCATGCAAGTTTCTCCTTTTCTGTGAAATTCCTCAGGGCAGGTCACCGGTCTTCTGCGGCATACCAGCGGCGGCGAAACCGATCGGGATCCATCAGACCGGCCTCCACTTCCCGCAGGTCTCTGGCTCTTTCCGACTCCGTATCGATGAAATAACTGTCATCGTAGCGGACACGGATAGGAGATGCCGCACAGGGTTTTCCCAGCAGTGCCGCCGACAGCCAGAGCAGGGGACGAACCACATCCTGCAGGTATGCCGTCACGTTCTGGGCATGCTTGGCGCAGTTCTGGCGCATATCCTGCCGTTCGCCGGTATACTGGGTGGCGGTCAGCTGTGCCTTTCCCTGCACACCGGAGAACAGATAATGTCTGGTTCCCAGTCCGCAGCGGAACGCCAGATAGTCCAGCTGTGCCTGTACGGCGTCCCGGTTTTCCTCCGTACGCAGGGAGGGATTGTGCTCCTCAATCATGGGTGCGTCCGCCAGATCCGTGTCGCCCACCGTCATAAACAGCTGCTGTGCCACGTCGTCCGGGGTATACAGATTGCCCGCATCGTCACGGCGGATCAGGGACTGGTTGATGAACACCTTTTTTCCGCCCAGACGCAGGTCACGGCAGAAGTTGTTGAACGCCAGATCCACACCCCGCAGGCAGTCCAGGGCATCCGCATACACAGACTGCCCCAGTCCGCCGGCACCGTCCGCCGTATTCTGGATGTTGGGCATCAGCATGGCAAAGAAGGGATAGGGACAGCCGGTATCGATCTCTCTTTCGGGCATATCCGGCAGCCGTACTTCCGTGAGTCCCCCTTCCTCTCTGCGGAAATACCGGTTGTGGATCACATAGGTTCCGCCCCGGCGCACATGGACTTCCAGATAGTCATAGGTTTTCCCGCGCAGTGTGATCTCCGACACAAATGCCGCCTCGGTGATTCTGCCGCTTTCCACAGAAATGGGTACGATCCGGGAAGCGTCCACGAAATCAAACCAGATCCGTACGGGATTTCCGCCGGCCGTCCATCCGTGTACCCCTGCACAGGCAGGAATCAGATTCCGCAGCAGCAGAGCATCTTCCGTTTCCTCCGCCGGCTTTTCGCCGCTCACCGCCGCTTTCCATTCGGATTTACGGATTCCGTCCACCCGGAGCAGGCAGGCTCCTGTCCCCACGGCAAAGGCTTTCTCCACCAGATAGTTGCTCCGGCGCCAGAAGTCCCCCTCCGACAGCACTCTCTCCAGCCAGGCTTCCGCCGCTTCATCCCCCAGCCGGATCTCCGTTCTGTCGTTCAGCAGCAGCGCCGCCCAGTCCTCACAGACCTTCTTCGCCATCCGCATCCCGTACATTCTTCTGCGTACCGGATGCCCGAATGCCGCGTTTTCCAGATAACTGTGGAATCCGTCCACATCCCCGCGCCACCAGTCCTCCCAGCGCCGTACCTTCTCATACATCCCTGCCGTCACTGCGCAGCCGTAGGACTCCCGGATCCGCTCCAGCAAATCTTCTCGTATCATTTGGTTTTCTCCTTTTGCTTACAGAGGTTTTGTTGTACTTTGCTTTTGGAAGAGGGGCGCCGCTTACACCTTGCCCATGTAGCGCTCCACTGCATACTCAAAGGCATCCAGCACGTCAATATCGGAGGTGAAGTCGTCTTTCCGGCGGTCTTCCCCTTCCACCCAGACAGCCTGGGCAAGCCCTTCGGCAAGGCGGGGACAACGATCCGTGATATGGAACCGGCCGCTGCTCATCAGGGACAGCACAAAGGTGATCCGGTCCAGGATGGGGCGTTTGGCACAGTCCAGAATCTGCACAGGGTCATTTGTCATGGCCCGGCGCAGGCCATTGATGAGATACTGGGCTTCGCTGTCGCAGAACGCATATTTCAGCGGCACCCCCGGCGCTGCGGCCCGTACCTTCTGACAGAACGCTGCGAACTCACGTTGGATTCTGTCCGGATCGATCTCCCCCTTGCCGCCCGCAATGGCATGGTCCAGCAGCGCAAGAATCCCGCCCCTCTCCGGGAACCCCACCGCCACAAAAGTGGTTTTGGAACGGTTGCCGCCGAAGTCCACACCGATGTTGATGTGCCGCAGGGGAGGCAGCGCTTCCGCAGACAGGGTAAACTTCGCCCGGTCATCGGCAAATACACGATAGATCAGCCCCTCCGCCGCACACCGCTGTCCCAGGATGTCTCTCCGGTACCAGACCGAATCCGGTTCGTACTGGGCCGCAATCTCCGCCAGCCGCTCTTCCGTTATCACCGGATTGTCCCGGATGGTGAAGTGACCGTAGTTGTAAAACCGCTCCCCCGGATCCGCAGCATACCGGTCCAGATAGTCTTTATAAATGGAAGCGCCTGGGCTGGTGGGGTTCAGATCCCAGAAAACCTTCCGCCACCGGGCCGCCAGCTGCCGGTTGAAGGCCTCCTTTATAAAGGAATCGTGGTGATGGTTGATCTCCGTAGCGATCCACATACCGTAGGAATTCCCCCGGATCCGCTGGTATGCGTCTGCGTTTCTCCCCCCGGCAAAGATCACCACCCGCTCCCCCACAGGTGTGGTCACATACAGACATTCGTTGTCCCGGAACCGCCCCCAGCGGCACCGTCCGGCAAAAATCCGCTCCAGCCCCATCCCGTTGCAGTCCCCCAGATTCAGCTTGGCATTGCCGATGGTAGAACCGGTAGCCAGATGGATCCGGTCGGGGCTTCTGTCCAGACAGGCGGCGAACACAAACACATTGTCCACTGTCTTTCCCGCCCTGACCGCCCCCTCCGCCACATTGATCACGCAGTCCATGGCACGCCGCATGTACGCCCGGTGTTTCTCTCCGAACCGGAACTCACCCATGCCGCTCCTCCTCCGGCGCCATGGACTCAGCCGCTTCCGATGGTTCTGACAGCTCAGCCGGTTCCTTCGGTACGCTTCCCGCCGTCTCCAGGATTTCCCGGCGCAGCATGGCAACCTCCCTGTCTCCCGGCATCCCGCTTACAGAAGCAGGTGCCCTCTCCCGGCACAGATCAAAATACAGCTTCATGGCCGGTATGCTGCCTTCCTTGGTCAGTCCCAGCAGAGATGACCACACCCACGGCGCACACATCTCCGCCATCGCCCGGGCCAGACTGACAATATCCCCGGGCATCCCCCCGTCCCGCAGCCACCGCTCCCAGGTCTCCCCGTCGATTCCCAGCTTTTCCCGCAGGGATGTCAGGGACTCTCCGCCGGCAAATCCCGCTTCCAGAATCTCCCGCAGCAGCTCCGTCTGTTTCTCCAGCTCCACGTTTTTTCTCCTCCCCCAAGCAAGAACTTGTGTTCTTTTTTCTGACAATAGTATACCATGAACCGCCCTTTTCTGTCGTCCGCAGTTTTTCCGGCGAATTTCCGCCTCCGCCGTCCATCCCCGTTTTCCAGTATTTTCCTGTATTTTTCCACTCCGAAAAAGAACATTAGTTCTTTTTATTTTCATATTATTGTTACAAAGAATTCACAGCTGTCCGACAAAATCCCCCCTGCAGACACCGCTTTCCCCGGACTGCCCCTATTGACAAACAAATGTTCTTATGGTATAATACAGAAAAATAAACAAACGTTCGTTTTTGTTGCTGTAAGGAGGGGAACAGATGCGGATTGCAGGAAGATGCCGGCGATGCGGAGATGAGGTGCTGGCCGGGGACTTCTGTTACCGGATCGGCGACGACTACTGGTGCAGGGACTGTGTCAGCCGGGCCGCCGTCATTGCCGCAGAAGAAAAAAGGCCCCCGGCACTGCGGATCCTGGGGGAAAGACGGATCGGACAGTACCGGGAACGGGAAATCACAGTATGGAGAAGCCAAGGAAAGGAAGGTGAAAACACCCTATGCCGAAGAAACCGGTAAAGAAAGTAACCGATCTGAAGGAAGCAAAAACGGAAGCCATGAGCTGGCTCGGGAAAATGTCCTGTATGGAGAATGCTCTCCTGTACGGAGAAATCGGCGGGGAAACCCGGGAAAAGCTGGAATACCGGCTGCACTGGCTCCGGCGGGGGCTGGCCGTTCTGTCCGAGGAGGAGCGGCGGATGATCCTGTGGATCGCGGAGGGCTGCAGCGCAGAGGAGCTGTGCGAGCTGTGTGCCCGGGAGAAATCTTCAGTCTACGCCATCCGGAAACGGGCCATGGATAAATTTGCGCTGGCGCTGTTCGGCCGTCTGCGCTGAGGGAGTCTCCGGACTCCTTTTTTGCTTCTCTGCCCGGTACGCCATAAAACCAAAGAAACCGGCCAAAACCTCCGGAAAACCGCTGTATTGCCTATTGTTATTGGAAGATAATTGTGTTACAATACCATTGACCCCAATCAAGAAAGGTACAGTCATGCATCGTTTCTCCCTCAGTCCCGCCGCACGGAAAGCCATCCTCATCGGGTGTATGTGCTCCATATCCTATCTGGCGGTATACGTAGCCCGGAACATTCTGGGTGCAGTATCTCCCCAGATGATTGCCGGCGGCAGCTTCACCACCGAATCCATCGGTACCCTGTCCTCCCTGTATTTCATCACCTATGCCACAGGCCAGCTGATCAACGGATCCATCGGCGACCGGATCCCGGCCAAGTATATGATCTCCTTCGGTCTGGTGCTGGCTGGGGTGGGGAATCTGTGCTTTCCCCTGCTTGCCTCCACCAGGACAGCAGCTTACATGGCATACGGAGCCACAGGGTTCTTCCTTTCCATGATATACGGTCCCATGACCAAGGTGGTGGCGGAAAATACAGAACCGATTTACGCCACCCGCTGCAGTCTGGGGTATACCTTTGCATCTTTTTTCGGTTCTCCCTCTGCCGGGGTACTGGCCGCCTTTCTGGCATGGCAGAGCGTGTTTGTCTGCAGCAGCGTCATGCTTCTGCTGATGGGCGCTGTCTGTTTTCTGGTGTTCACGCTGTTTGAGCGGCGGGGCATTGTGGTTTACGGGCAGTATACCCGGCAGAAAAATGGTTCCGGCAGTGAGACCGGCAGCCGGGCAGATGGCATCCGGATCCTGATTCGCCACCGGATCATCCGGTTCACGCTGATTTCGGTACTGACAGGTGTGGTGCGGACAACCGTGGTTTTCTGGCTGCCCACCTATCTGGCCCAGCACCTGGGCTTTGCGGAAGACACAGCGGCGCTGCTCTTTACGGTATCCACCTTTGTGATCTCCATGACGGCCTTTGTGGCGGTTTTTCTGTACGAAAGACTGGGCAGAAACATGGATCTGACCATCCGGATTGCGTTTATTTCCTCCTCAGTGGGATTTTTTCTGGTATTCCTCTGTTCCCATCCCGTCATCAACATCATCTGCATGATTTTTGCCATTATGGCTTCCGGCTGTGCCGCATCCATGCTCTGGAGCCGCTACTGCCCCAGTCTCCGTGACACGGGCATGGTGTCCTCCGCCACCGGTTTTCTGGATTTCATGAGTTACATGGCGGCGGCTGTTTCCTCCCGTCTTTTTGCTTCCGCTGCGCATACCATCGGCTGGTCCGGCCTGATTCTGGTCTGGCTTGCACTGATGCTGCTGGGGGTTTTTGTGGCTTTCGCAGGCAGCGGTCGGCAGCGGCGGACGGTTTGAGGTAGTCTCTTGCCACTGCTATAGCCATACTGAAAACCGAAACCCAAAGAGATATCCCAAAACAAACAGCGAAAGCAAAACCCTCCCGCTGTCAGGCGAACAAAAAACACCAACCCAAAAACAACAAAAAAGGAACCAAAGCCAAATGAAGAAAAAGCTGTCGCCCCTGCTGATCCTTGCAGAAGCCGTGTGCTTCTCCCTGGGGGGCGTGATTGTCAAGTCCATCCCCTGGGGTGCCATGTCCATCAACGGAGCCCGCTCCCTGATCGCCGGCATTGTGATCTTTCTGTACATGAAACTCCGGGGACACCGGGTGGTGTTCAACCGCTCTGTTTTCCTGGGCGGCGCTATGATGTGTGCCACCAGCGCCCTGTACGTGTACGCCAATAAGCTGACCACCGCCGCCTCCGCCATCATCCTGCAGTATACCGCGCCCGTGTTCATCATTGTGTTCATGGCCGTGTTCTTCCACAAAAAGCCTGACCGATGGGATATCGCCGCCATCCCGGTGATTGCCTGCGGTGTGGTCTGCTTCTTCCTGGACAGCCTGCTGGGCGGCGGCGGATCTCTGCTGGGGAATCTGCTGGCACTGGCATCCGGTGCAACCTATTCCGTCGTCTTCATGATGAAACTTCTGCCCGGCAGCGACAACCTTTCCTCTGTCTTTACCGGCTGTATGCTGGGTGCCGTCATCGGCATTCCCTTTACCCTGCAGGAAACCGTCTTTACCCCCTCCGCCATCGGTGCGGTACTGGCGCTTTCCGTGTTCCAGTTCGCCTGCGCCTACATCTGCATGGCAGAAGGACTGGAACATACCCCGCCGCTGACCGCCTCCCTGATCTCCACCATTGAACCCATCCTGAACCCCATTCTGGCCGCCGTCGTCATCGGCGAAAAACTGGGCACCACCGCCCTGATCGGGGCAGCCATCGTGGTCGTGGGCATTCTGGCCTACAACATTCTGAAGGCCCTCTATCCCGCAGAGACCGGTGCCAAAACAAAACAGGAGTCTGTATGAGTACCGGAAAAGCCACACTGAATATGACCGCCGGCACCCCGCTGCCCCTGATTCTGCGGTTCTGCTTCCCCATACTGCTGGGCAATCTGATGCAGCAGCTGTACAATATGGCAGACGCCGCCGTCGTGGGACAGTTTGTGGGCACCGGTGCCCTTGCCGCCGTCGGTGCCACGGGATCCATCCTGTTCCTGGTGATCGGCTTCGTGGACGGTATGTGCTCGGGGCTTTGCATCCCTCTGGCCCGCTCCTTCGGTGCCGGAGATGAAACCACTCTGCGCCGCTGTCTGGCCCATGCGGTATATCTGGCCGCCTTCTTTGCCGCTCTGCTGACCGTGATCACCTCCCTGCTGCTCGGCTGGCTGCTGCAGGTCATGAACACCCCTGCCGATATCTTCAATGATGCCTTCCGGTATCTGCGGATTGTTTTCCTCGGCATACCGGCTACCATTTTCTATAACCTGACCGCCGGGATCCTCCGGGCACTGGGCAACAGCCGTACCCCTCTGTACTTCCTGATTTTTGCCTCCTGCCTGAATATTCTTCTGGACCTGATTCTGGTGCTGGGTTTCCGGCTTGATGTACCGGGTGTGGCCCTTGCCACCGTGACATCCCAGCTTGCGGCGGCCTTCGGCTGTTTTCTGTACATCCGCCGCCATTACCCCATGCTCCGTCTGTCCCGGGAGGAGTGGACCTTCACCCCGTCCATTACCCTGCGGATGCTGCTGTCCGGTCTGCCTATGGCACTGCAGTATTCCATCACCGCCGTAGGTTCCGTGCTGATTCAGGTGGCCATCAACAATCTCGGCTCCCTGCTTGTGGCCTCCGTGTCCGCCGCCCTGAAGATTCACAACATTGCCCTGCTGCCCTTCAACACCCTGGGTGCCGCCATGGCCACCTGGTGCGGACAGAATATGGGCGCCAAAAACCCCGACCGGATCCGGGCCGGTGTCCGCTGCGGCATGAAAATCGCCCTGGTCTACAGCGTCATCATGGGTGTGCTGCTGTTCTTCGCCGGGAAATACATGACCCTGCTGTTCCTGCGCAGCGCCGACCCCGATCTGCCGCTGCTGCTGGAGAATGCACAGGCCTTCATCCGGGCAAACTGCTGTTGTTATGTTTTTCTGGGTACCCTGACGGTCTACCGTTTCGCCCTGCAGGGTCTGGAATACGGCCCTCTTGCCATGGTCGCCGGTTTCTTTGAGCTGGCCGCCCGGAGTACCATCGCCCTGGTCTTCGCTCCTGTCTGGGGATTTGCCGTCATCCGTTTTGCCAATCCCACCGCCTGGGTAGCCGCCTGCATCCTGCTGCTCCCGGCATACTTTACCGTCATGAAAAAAGTAAGAAAAAAACTGCAGGAACACGGATAAAATCCACACGCCCGGATTTCCTGCATTCCTGTATCTGATATCCGAAACTGGAGGTTCCCATGTCCATTCCGATAAAACTTACCATATCCACCAAACACACCCTGCCCACCAATCACAATGTCTCCATGTACGACCGGTTCCGCAGCGAGGCTATGGAAGCCGTGGAAGAAGTGATGGAAGAAATGGCGGAGATTCCCTATCCGGCGGAAGAATCCGCCTTTGCCGCCCAGGACGAGTCCGTCATGGATATTCCCACCGATGCCCTTGTGCCGGAAGAGGAAGACTTTGATCCGGAAGACCCGGAGAGCAGAGAAGCCATCCGCCGCCGACTGGAAGCCCTGATCGATGAATGCTTCTCCCAGGCGGAAAACAGCGAAAATACCGGCCGGTATATCTTCACCACGGAAGCCGTCATGGAAGTGACCCCCGGCAGCATCACCATCACCTACGAAGAAGCCCCCGGTTCCGATCTCGGTGAAACCAAAAGTACCATCCGTATCGACCGCGCCAATCCACACAGCCTGTCCATCGAACGCTCCGGCACTCTGATGAACACCCTGATCTGCGAAAAAGGCCGCCGCCATACCTCCGTTTACTTCTCTCCCATGATCCCGGCGCCTCTGGAGGCCTGCACCTACACCCGCCGCTGTGATGTGGATCTGGACGAAGAAGGCGGTGTGATTTTCCTGGACTACATCATCGAAATCCGCGGTGCCGACGTACAGCGCACCACCATCCGCATGAATATCATTCCTCTGGAAAACTGAGACACACCGAGGTAAACCTATGGAAATCGTAAAAATCAGCAATATACAGAACAGCCAGATTTTCCAGCAGAAGGACGGGTTTGCCGATATTCCCGTAAAAGGCAGCTTTACCCCCGATCCCACCGACCGTGCCGCCGATCCTGCAGGCTACCCGGGAAAGTCCGTGTGGGCCATGCTGAACCGGGAGGAAGACAACACCTTTGTGATCCTGCCTGTCCGGTTTCCGCTCCGGGCTGACGGCACCTTTGAAGGGATTCTGCCCCATGTACCTGCCGGCGGCCCTTACACCCTCTGGTGTCAGCTGGGCGGAAACGATGTCCACGGCGACTGGGAACGTCGGGGAGAATGCCGGTTCCATCTGGGCGTGGGGGATCTGTTCCTGATCGCGGGCCAGTCCAATTCCGCCGGCTACGGCAAAACCCCGGCCTATGATCCCACCGACCCGGACGTGCACCTGTTCACCAACGCCATGGACTGGCATATCGCCGCCCATCCCCTGAACGATGCAACCCGCTCCTGCCATCCCATCAATGCCGAATGGGCAGTCTCCGGCACCTCTCCCTGGATCCGTTTTGCCGCTACCATGCGCCGGGTACTGGGCTACCCCATCGGTCTGCTCCAGGTCTCCAAGGGCGACACCTGCATGACCCAGTGGTGCCCGCCGGACTTTCCCGATCCGCTGGCGGAAAAAAGGGGCCTGACCGAACAGAAAGGGGAGCTGTGGCAGCTCTCTCTGGATGTAACCGCTGCCGCCGGGGGCAAAATTGCGGGCGTACTGTGGTACCAGGGCTGCAACGATGCCGATGCCGATGAATGGACAGACATTTACGCCGCCCGTTTTGACCGCTATGTCACCGGCCTCCGGGAAGCACTGGGCCAGCCTGACCTGCCTTTCTACACCGTACAGCTGAACAAGAGCCTCAGCGAAGACCCCGCCGATACGGCAGTTCTCCACCGCTGGGCCACCATCAAGGAACTGCAGCGGAACGCCCCCCGCCGCCTGCCCCATGTTTACGTCACCGCTTCCCACGACCAGCCCATGTCCGACCGGATCCACAACAATTCCGCTGCCAATGCCGTCATCGGCGAACGGACCGCCTGGCTGGCGTTGGAAACCGAATACGGCAGACCCTATTTCGGCAAAGCACCGGATCTGACAGGGGCCGTTCTGTCCCGCAGCACCGGCAAACTCCGGCTGACCTTCCGGGACGTGTACGGATATCTGGTGGAACTGCAGCACCCCCGGCCGGATCTGCAGCTGGAAACCCCTGCCGGTGTCATTCCCTCCCCCCGTATCCTGCCCGCAGGCGACACCCTGATCGTCCCCTTTGATCCTGCGCTGACCAGAGAGCTGACAGCCCCCGTAACCGTATCCTACGGCGTCTCCCCCTTCGGTCATCCCGCCCTGCCCATGGACCGGATCACCGGCATTCCCGCCCTTGCTTTCTACAGGGTACCTGTCACGCTGGAAGACTGAGGGAACCGCTCACACAAAAAAAATAGGCAACATATTGTCCAAACCTCTTGACAAGCTACAAAATATCGTGTATACTGTAACCGTGGAAGAATTGTCGCTTCCACGAAAGAGCCTTCCTCTTCCCGTGCATGAAATGTCAGACCTCTCCCTCCAGAGAACCTGCATCGCCTGCACGGTTTTTCCTTTCTGTAAAGCTTTTTCATCCGTTCCCTTGATTTCCCGTCCGTCCTGTCTTCCCGCCAGGGCGTTTTTTTTCTGTCCGCCGCCCGGATATCTTGCAATGCCTGCGGAAATATGCTATAATGCAGGCAGATATTTTATATAACAGGAAAATATTCTATGAAACAAAGCAGATTTACCCTGTGTCTCATCCTCCTTCTCTCCGTCCTGCTGCTCACGGGCTGTCAGACAGAGAGCCCCGAAGAAACGCCTGTTTCCCCGGCAACAGAAACCGTGGAGACCGCTCCGGCTGTCCCCGCTCCCACAGAACCCGTGTATCCGGTATTCACTTTCCCGGGAGGGCTGTATGACGAAGACGCGGAAATCTTCCTGGAGCTGACCCCCTCCGCACCGCTGCCGGAAGGATACAAAATCTATTTCACCTCCAACGGGCAGGAACCCACCAAACGCCATGACGAATACAGCTATTCGTTCCCGCTGCTGACCAAATCCACCTCCATCACCATCCGTGCCGCCTGCTTTGATCCCGAAGGCAACGCTGTCGGCCCCATTGTGACGGAAACCTACATCCGGAACCGGGACAACCGCTTCACCGGCATGACACTGGTAGCCATAACGGCCAACGACAAGGATCTGAACGGCAGCAAAGGGATCTTCGCCAACCCCACCATGTCCGGTAAGGAATGGGAACGGCCGGCACACATCGAAATCATTGACGCCGACGGGACACGGATCATCTCCCAGAACGGGGGCATCCGGGTTTTCGGCGGTTCCTCCCGTATCCTGCCGCAGAAATCCCTCCGCCTGGTTGCCCGGAAGGACGGGTACTATGACGCCGCCAAATACGATGGCAAGGGCAGCTTTGCCGTGCCTCTGTTTCCCGGACGCCGGATCGAAGACGGTACGGAAGCCGGCATCCTGCTGGAAAAATACGACCGCTTTGTCCTGCGCAACGGCGGAAACGACTCTCTCCAGTCCACCGCCGCCGATCCCCTGCAGATGAACCTGCTCCGGGACAATGTGTCCAACACCTTTGCCGCAGCCGTGGCTCCCGGCCTGACTGTGCAGTATTCCCGGATGGCCGCCGTGTTCCTGAACGGGGAATACTACGGCATTCTGGACATGAAGGAAGACGTCAATGACAACTACATCCGCAACGTGTACGGTCTGCCCGACAAGGACAATGTGACCGTGATCAAGTCCGAGCTGGACACCTCCCGTCACTGTGACCGCCACAGCAGCGGCGGAGAATGCCGGTTCTGCGATGTGTGGTTCTTCTACGAAGTGGACGACGGCGACCCGGCCGAGCTGGATGTGCTTCTGGGTCTGCTGCAGGATGTACAGGCAGGAAAAGCCGATTACAGCACCGTAGAAGCCGCCTTTGACACCGAATCCCTGCTTCAGTATTACGCCCTGAACCTGTACCTGTCCAACACCGACTGGCCCCACAACAATGTGCGGATCTGGCGCTATACCGGCGAACCCCTGGACGGCATCTCCGTCACGGACAGCAAGTGGCGGTTCAGCCTCCGGGATATGGACTTCACCATGGGCCGGTACGACTGTCTGGTACTGCCGGAAATCGATACTTCCGCCGATGTGGACACCTTCCGCCGGTGTCTGGGCAACTACTGGGACGGGGACTATGCCGATCTGTACCCCGACTCCCTGCTGCTCCAGAGCCTGCTGCACTGCTGCCTGCAGGACGACGGTTTCCGCGCCCGGTTCACGGAATACTGCCGCGCTCTGGCATCTGACACCAACCGTGACCTGCTGCTGTCCATGATCGACACCGCCGCCGGTGAAATCCGCCGGGAAATCCCCCACCATCTGGACCGGTGGGAAGGCACCTATGACGGCAGTTACACCCCGGAAAACTGGGAGGATCAGGTGGAAAACATGAAAGAATATGTCACCTCACGTCCGGCAAACTTCCTTACCCAGCTGGATGCGGCTATGGCACGGTACGAATAAAACCCGGATAATAAAAAAATGCAGTTTTGTTCTCAGAACAGACTGCATTTTTGTTTTTGTACACCTTTTTCCGGCGTATAGCCGGCCTATAGCCGGCATATAGCCGGTTCACCGCCCGCTCAGAGCCAGCAGCCGCAGAAAGCCCATCATCTGCTGTTTGGCTTCCGAAGGCAGCTCGTGCACCGACCGGATCATGGCGCCGATGGTTTTCAGATTGCCCTCCGTCAGGTCGGTAAGGGTTCTGGCGTCACTGGATTCCAGTACATGAAAGAATACCTCCGTAAACGTCCGCCGGTCTTCTTCTCCCATCCGGGACAGCCACCGCCGTATCCGCTCTCCGCCTTCCACTGCTTCCGGCGCCAGTGCCGGCATATGCTCAAACTGAGGCCCCAGAACCTGCCAGGAAAAGGGATCGTGCTGCAGCAGGCGCATATGGGTACTGCGGATCACCTCGTAAGGGCCGCTCTGCTCCAGAAGCATCCCCACAATGGAGGACTGGGGCAGAAGCGTCAGCAGCCGGTCTTCCATGGACGCATATTCCGTTGACCGGACAAAGGCTTCCGTAAATCCCGGCCCGTCATTGCTGTATGCCCGCAGGATCCGCCGTTTTATGCTGTCCTTTGCCTGCACCGCACCGTATATGGCCAGATTCCCCCCTTTGGAGTGGCCGCCCAGCCGGATATCCCCCCGGAACAGGCCGCCGATCTCGTTCACATAGGACACAGCCGCCTGCTGACTGGGCGTGGGGGAGAGAAAACTCAGCTGAAAATCCTCATGCCAGCCCACCAGTGTGTCGTCTGTACCCCGGAACGCCAGAAACAGACTGTTGTCCGGCAGCAGAAACGTCACCGCTGCAAACTGCTTGCCTTCTTCTTCATCCAGCTCATTCCGGTAGCAGGTCACATATACCTCTCTGTACCGTCTGCATTCCGCTGCCTGCCGGAACAGATCCCCCGTTACCTTCGGAATCAGCACTCCGAAGGAAATCCCCTCCGGATGCCTGTCAAAAAATGTCCGGCTGACCTCCCCCAGCTTCACCGGCCCCGGAAACACCTCCCCGGGTACAATCCCCGCCATATCCACAAAGGAAAGCATGGAAAAAATCAGATTGTCCACCTCATTGAAAGGCGATGCCGCAAAAGAAAGATCCCCCCGCCAGTCGATATAGTCCATTAAATTCGACAAGTAAAGCCCCCCATAAAAAATTAAGAATTCAGAATTATGAATGAAGAATGAAGCCGCAGCCGGCAGTCCCTCTCACAGAGAGAAAATACAAAACAGTATATCCCTTCTCTGACAATATTATACACCGGAAATGGGTATTCTTCATGTGCAAATTCTGAATTCTTAATTCATAATTCTGAATTGTTACTGCGCCGCCTGGTTTTCCAGCATCTGGATGTATTCTTCCAGACAGACATCCAGATCGTGAATCTTTTTGGCGTGGTACCGGCCCACAAAACGCCAGTGCCAGGGTTCAAACTGGATGGTGGTAATGTCCGTCTTATCCGCCGGGAAGCGCAGAATGAAGCCGAACTTCCATGCGTTTTTTTCCAGCCACAGATAGTGATCCGAGAACTGGAAATCGGTGGAGAAGGATGCATCCGTTGCCATATCCACCGCCAGCCCGGTCTGATGCTCACTGGTACCCGGTCTGGTGGAGTAGGTCAGCACAATGGCTTCCGCCTCCTGCCTTGTAATGTTGGGATTCTTGGCCAGTTCGTTGTTGGTATAGGTTTCAAACAGCATGGTCTGGTAGCTGTAGGTACGGAACCCGCTGTTCACCTGCATACCCGTCAGCCCCGCACTGTTCATTTCCAGAAGCAGCGCTTCCAGTGCCTTGGCCGCCACCTGCCGCAGCTTCTGGGTACTCTTCCCCTTGGCGGTAGCCGCCACATCCAGCAGGTCGGTAGGTGAATAGTCTGCCGACAGGGTGTGGGTAGTGTTCACCAGATCCAGATAGCCGTCCCGGTTTTCCGGTGCCATGTACTGTTCGTACACCGTCAGGTCGTTCACAAAGGTCACGTTGGCCAGCTCCATATCGATCTCGCCGTCCTCATCCTCCAGACCGGAGGGCAGGAAAGCATCCTCTTCCGGTATGGATTCAATGGGTTCTGCGGGCTTCTGCCGGAAGGATGCGTCCAGATACAGGATCACCTTGTTCTCCGCCTGTTCTTCGGTAGTCTCCGTGTCCACCAGTTTCGCCAGCGCAATTACGTTATCCTTCACCTGCAGGGACAGATTGTCCATCACATCTTCCACAAAGTCCACGCTGACCCATACTTCCTCGCCCACCAGACGGTTCTTTCCGTCCAGCGGAATCTGCTGTCCGTTGACAACAGCCATAGCCACCCCGTCCGGGAAAGTCACATATTCCTCATCACCGTCCCCGCGGCTGTCCGCAAGGTTCTCATCGGCAAACAGAAACCGTCTTTCCGCAGCAGAACCGGTCTGGGCCATATGCAGATAGTCCGCCAGATCCTGGAAACAGAAATAGTATACGCCGTCCGCATAGGCAGTCTCAAAGTCCGCTGTACGGATTTTGGCCCCGCCATAGGTATAGGTCATACGCTGTTCTTCCACCGCATCCGGTGTGGAATGGAACACCAACAGAAAAATCCCGCCTGCCACAATGGCCATAATCATCAGAACGATGCCAAACACCGTCAGCCGTCCTGCGAGTACCTGCCGGTTTCTGGCTCTGCGCCGCTTTTCTTCCTGCCTGCGCATCATCCGTTCCACCTCGGCCTGTCTGCGCCGCTGTGCTGCCGTGGCCGCCTGTCTCTGCTGATACGCACGATATTCCCGCTCTGTCATCTGGTGGGGCTGCCGCTGTCCCCGGTTTCCCGGCACCTGACCGTAACCGCCCTGCCCCCGGTTCCCGTTAGAACCGCCGCCGGATCTGCCGTATGCCTGTCCGTTCCGGGAATTCTGCTGTGTCTGCCGTCCCTGCTGGCTCCCTCTCCGGGATCCGCCGTTCGGCTTCTGGTTCATTGCCTGCCGGTTTCCGGAATTTCCGGGCGGTCGATTATACCCGTTCTGCATGGTATGTACATCCTTTCGGTCATTTTGGGAATTACGCCCGATCCTTCTTTTCGATCACCATAAAGAAAGGGCTCTCCGGAGAATTGAGCATCCGGAACTGGGCAATGCTGAACCGGAACCGGGAAATGGTACCGAAATACCGGACCAGCTCCTCTCCTTCCAGCGCCCCTTCCGGGTGTCCGGGATAGACCGCCACCAGCAGCACGCCGCCGTCGTCCAGCATTTCCAGTGCGTTTTTCACCGCCGGCAGAGTAGTTGTCCGCATGGTGGTCAGCTTCTTGTTGCCCGCACCGGGCAGATACCCCAGATTGAACATCCCGGCTTTGATCTTGCCCTTGACAAACTCGTTTGCCCGGTGGTGGGAGGCACAGATCAGGCGCCAGTTGTCGGGGCAGCCGTTTTTAGCCAGATTTTTCGCCGTGGAACGGAGCGCCGCCGGCTGGATATCGAAAGCGGTCACTTCCCCTTCCGGCCCCACAAGCTGAGACAGGAACACGGTGTCGTATCCGTTGCCCATGGTGAAGTCCACCGCCCGGTCACCGGGGCCCAGATGGGCTTTGATAAAGGTTTTCTGCAGAGATAATAAATCGGTCATGGGCATGGTATATACGCCGTCCTTTCGCTATAAGTAACTGATAATCAACCATATCATGCAAACTATATCATGCAAACAAAAACCGGCTACGGCGGGCAGGGTAGAGGCCCCTGACCGCTCGCTCAACTATTTCTCAGGTCCTGGACTGTACCAATGCCCTATGCTGTTGGAATTGCACCCACTATATCCTGCCGAAAACCTGTTTAAAGTTTTTTGCCAAGCTTTTTTTCAAAAAAGCGTCCCGTTTCCCTTTTTTGCAAACAGTATAGTTTCTTATAAGACGCCAAACGGGGAGAAAAAGTTCCCGTTTCCTCCCCATTTACCTGCTTTTTCAACCAATCATGGCTCTTGCCGCGTCGTATGCCTTCATGTTCACTTCCAGAGCCTTGGCCGGTACACAGGAAGCTACAGCCGCCCGCAGTACTTCTTCGTCAAAGCCCAGTACATCCGCAGCCAGACCCATCAGCGCCACGTTGGAAGCCCGTTCGTTGCCGGCTTCTCTGGCGATGGACTGGGTGTCATAGGCACGGATATCCACAGCCAGTGCCTGCATCTTTTCCACAAGTTCGGCCGGGTATTCCGCAGCACCGACGATCACCGGCATGGGGTTGATCTGCTGCACGGAAGTGACAACCGTTCCGCCGATCTTCAGGCAGGGCAGCCATCTGGCGGATTCCAACAGTTCAAAGCTCAGAATCACGTCTGCTTCCCCCGCACCGATCACCGGAGAATATACGGCTTCGTCCCCGTAGCGGACATAGGTGACAACGCTGCCGCCTCTCTGGGACATCCCGTGTACTTCCGATACCTTTACATCATAACCGGCGTCCATGGCGGCCTTCCCCAGAATCTTGGAAGCCAGCAGAGAACCCTGCCCGCCTACGCCTACGATCATTATATTCTTAATCATCTTTGTACTCCTTACCCCTCAATGGCGTCAAACTTGCACATCTGCGGACAGAGCCCACAGCCTACACACATGCTGGCGTCAATCTTTGCCTTCTTGTCCGCAAAGGAAATGCAGGGACAGCCGATCTTCATGCAGGCACGGCAGCCTTTGCACTTGTCGGGATCAATCTTCACCGGGGGATTCTTCTTCACAGTCTTCAGCAGTGCGCAGGGACGGCGGCAGATCACCACAGACGGGCAGTCAGCAGCCACTTCTTCCCGGATCACGGCTTCCAGTGCGGGCAGATCATTGGGGTCTACCGCACGAACGTGTGCCGCATCCACGCCCAGGGCAATGCAGATGGCTTCCAGAGACAGATTCTTTGCAGGCTGACCCTTCAGGGTGTTCCCGGTCAGGGGATTTTCCTGATGGCCGGTCATGCCGGTGATGCTGTTGTCCAGAATCAGGGTGGTCAGAGGAGAATTGTTGTATACCGCGTTCACCAGACCCGTCATACCGGAGTGCATGAAGGTGGAGTCACCGATGACGGCCACATACTTGTCTCCTTCGTCTCTGGCCTTCAGAGTACCGTGGAGAGAGGAAATGGACGCGCCCATGCAGTAAACAGAGTCAATGGCATTCAGGGGCGCCACAGCACCCAGGGTGTAGCAGCCGATATCGCCGGACACCCGCAGCTTCAGCTTGTTCAGAGTATAGAATACGCCTCTGTGGGGGCAGCCGGGACACAGCACCGGAGGTCTGCCGGGGATTTCGTCGCCCAGCATGGTGTTGTCGGCTTCTTCGCCCAGCAGCAGCTTCTTCAGCAGTTCATCGGAATACTCGCCGCACAGGGGCAGTACATCCTTACCGATGACATTCAGGCCGTGTGCACGGCAGAAGTCTTCGATCACCGGATCCAGTTCTTCGATTACGTAAACCGTTTCGTACTTTGCCGCAAATTCACAGATTTTCTTTTCCGGCAGGGGGTTCACCATACCCAGCTTCAGGTAGGATGCGTTCTTGCCGAAGGCTTCTCTGGCGTAGTTGTAGGCGTTCCCGGCGGAGATGATCCCCACCTGGGTACTGTTGTCTTCGATGGTGTTCAGATCGGTGGTTTCCGCAAATTCTCTGAGAGCCGCCAGATGTTCTTCCACCACTACGTGCCGCTTCTTGGCGTTGGCGGGCATCATAACGTGCTTGCCGGGATCCTTTACATATTCGCAGATTTCCTTTTCCACACGCTGCCCCAGTTCCACCACACTTCTGGAGTGGGAGGCTCTGGTGGTCATCCGCAGAATAAAGGGTGTATCAAACCGTTCGGACAGTTCGTAGGCTGCCTTCACGTAAGCCACGCATTCCGCGCCGTTGGCAGGTTCCACCATGGGCAGCTTGGCACCGATGGCATAGTGACGGCTGTCCTGTTCGTTCTGAGAGGAGTGCATTCCGGGGTCGTCCGCCACGCCGATGACCAGACCTGCGGAAACACCGGTATAGCCGGCAACAAACAGCGGGTCAGCGGCTACATTGAGCCCTACGTGCTTCATACCGCAGAAAGCTCTGCCGCCGCCGATGGCAGCACCCATAGCCGCTTCCAGTGCGACCTTTTCGTTGGGCGCCCATTCGGCGTAGATTTCGTCGTACTTTGCGACTTCTTCGGTGATTTCCGTACTGGGAGTCCCCGGATAACTGGACACGAACCGCACGCCGGCTTCGTAGAGCCCTCTGGCCACAGCGGCGTTCCCAAGCATCAGTTCTTTCATGGGTTTTATACCTCTTGTTTTTTGGTTTTGTTTATTTTTTTATTATACACGATTTATGGGGGGGTTGTCAAGGTCTTTCTTTTTTTGCGCTTTTTTGGGGAATTTTTCGGTTTCTGCTGACAGCGGGATTGTTTGGCTTTCCTGCTTTTTCTTTTTTGATTTTGCTTACAGCGGGTTTGTTTGGTTTGAACTTCAGTTCGGGTTCCCTCGCAGGGGCGCTCAGAGGATATGAGGGAAGGAAGATCTGCGGATCTCCCTCCCCTCCTACCCTCCAAGACCTCCCACCACCTCTCTCTCTGATTTGGGGTTACAAAATATGGTTTTGGTGTAAGACGCCCGTTTTGATTTACAGGGGTGCAGGATACGATGAGGCAGCTGAAATCATTCGACATACCGACAAATAGTTGAGCGAACGTGGGGCTGTCGCTTCTTTGGGTGCAAAGCACAGTTGGGCTTCTGGAGAAAAAAGGAATAAACATAAGTAATCCGCAAAAAGGAATGTCCACAAAAAGCCACACACCTGAAACCCAATGAAGCACCCCATGTCAGAACCAAACTACTGTCAACATTTACAAGCGCTTCTCAAGCCAGGTAAGGGTGGTGGGGGTGGGAGGTCTCGGAGGGTAGGGGGAGGAGGGACGGACTGGCGCTTGAAGACCGATCTCCCTCCTCCTCCTGTCCGACTTGCGGAGCAAGTTGCTGAGCACCCGTCCGGCCACTTTGCAAGCAAAGTGAGACACCCCTTACTTTGGGCAAAGTGAAACCTCACCGCTGTAAGCAAAACAAACCTCCAACAAAACAAAAAGCAAAACCCACCCCCGCCGCTCAATATAAATAAATAAGAAAGAACCCCCAACAAAAAGACACAAAATAAGCATAATTTCTACACATTTCCCTCTTCCATTTTCCCGAAAAATAGGGTATCATATAGTGAATGCATATTAACCCTAAGAGGTTCAAAGGATATACACACTCCATGAAAACTATCACCGAAAAACTGGCTGTGGGTATGGACATCGGCTCCACCACGGCCAAGATTGCCATTACCCGTGGCGGCAAACTCCTGTACGCCCGGTATGAACGGCATTTCTCCAAGGTGCGTACCAAAATTCTGGAAATGCTCCGGGATGCAAAAGAGGTGCTGAAAGACCTGCCCTTTACCGCTGCCCTCTCCGGTTCCGCCGGGCTGGGTCTGGCCAAGGACGCCGGTATCCCCTTCGTACAGGAAGTGTGGGCCACCGGTCAGATCGTAAAAACCCTGGAACCCGATACCTCTGCCGTCATCGAGCTGGGGGGCGAGGATGCCAAGATCTTATTTTTCAAGGGCGGCACGGACGAGCGTATGAACGGCTCCTGTGCGGGCGGTACCGGCGCGTTTATCGACCAGATGGCGTCCCTTTTGAACATGACCCCCGATGAAATGGACGAAGCCAGCCTGCGGTATCAGAAAATTTACCCCATCGCCAGCCGGTGCGGGGTTTTCGCCAAATCCGACATCCAGCCTCTCCTGAACCAGGGCGCTTCCAAAGAAGACGTAGCCGCCAGCATCTATCAGGCCGTAGTCAACCAGACCATCGCCGGACTGGCCCAGGGCAGAAAGATCGAAGGCAAGGTTCTCTTTCTGGGCGGCCCCCTGTATTTCTGTAAAGGTCTGCGTGACCGGTTCGTGGAAACCCTCCGTCTGACCCCCGGCGAAACCGCGCTCTTCCCCGAATACGCCAGAATCGCCTGTGCGCTGGGAGCGGCACTGTATGCCGAAGAACAGGGGCGTGATTTCACACTGGATTCCCTCTGCGAAGCCGTGGAAAAAGCCGTAACCCCGCCCATGACCCGGGTGATGGATCCCCTGTTTACTTCCCGGGAGGAATATGAAGCTTTCGCCGCCCGGCACCGGAAGGCAGACGTGCCGAAGATTCTGCTGGACAGCTATTCCGGCGAGGCATGGCTGGGCATCGACTGCGGCTCCACCACCACCAAGATGGTTCTGACCGACCCGGACTGCCGCCTGCTCTACACCTATTACGACTCCAACAAGGGCAATCCCGTGGCGATTGTGAAGGAACAGCTCCAGCGGCTCTATGGCCTGTGCGGCGACCGGATCCGCATTATGGGTGCCGCCGTGACGGGATACGGAGAAGACCTGATCAAAAACGCCTTCCACTGTGACACCGGCATCGTGGAAACCATCGCCCACTACACCGCCGCCCGCCATTTCCAGCCCGACGTGGATTTCATACTGGACATCGGCGGTCAGGATATCAAATGCTTCCGGATCCGACAGGGCACCATCGACAGCATCATGCTCAATGAAGCCTGCTCCTCCGGATGCGGATCCTTTATCGAAACCTTTGCCAGGTCCATGGGCTATTCCTCTCCGGATTTCGCCCGGCTGGGTCTGTTCGCCGATGCACCGGTGAATCTGGGCAGCCGCTGTACCGTGTTCATGAACTCGCAGGTCAAGCAGTCCCAGAAGGACGGCGCCACCGTGGCCGATATTTCCGCCGGTCTGTCCGTATCCGTGGTGAAAAACGCCATCTATAAAGTCATCCGCGCCCACTCTCCCGATGAGCTGGGCAAACATATCGTGGTACAGGGCGGTACCTTCCACAACGACGCCGTGCTCCGTTCCTTCGAGCGGGAAATCGGCCGGGAAGTGGTTCGCCCCTCCATTGCGGGACTGATGGGTGCCTATGGGGCTGCACTGTACATCATGGAGCAGAAAAAAGGAGACACCGCCGGCTCCACCCTGCTGACCGCCGAAGAGCTGACCGCCTTCACCCACACCTCCAAAACCGCCACCTGTCAGGGATGCACCAACCACTGTTTCCTGACCATCAATCAGTTCTCGGACGGCAAGCGATTCATCTCCGGCAACAAATGCGAGGGCGGGCTGGGCATGAAAGAAGACAAAACCGTCCCCAACCTGCACGAAATCAAGAGACAGATGCTGCTGGCCTGCGATAATACCACCGCCCCCCCGGAAAACAGCCGGGGCAAAATCGGTCTGCCGCTGGCGCTGGGTATGTACGAACTGGCGCCCCTGTGGTACGGGATTTTCTCGTCCCTCGGCTTTACCGTGAAGAATTCCGGCCTGTCAAGCAGAGAACTGTACGAAAAAGGCCATTTCTCCATCCCCTCCGACACCGCCTGCTACCCGGCCAAAATCATGCACGGCCACATGGAGCTGCTGCTGGAGGAAGGATGCGATGCCATCTTCTACCCCCGTCTGTCCTACAACGTGGACGAGCACCGGCCCGAGTCCGACAACCATTACAACTGCCCGGTGGTGGCCTACTACAGTGAGCTGCTCTCCGGCAACATGGACAGTCTGAAGGGACGGAAGTTCTATTACCCCTATCTGGACATCAACAACCGGAAAAACCTTCTGAAGGGTCTGTACAACGCTCTCCATGAAGACTACCCGGATATTACCAAAAAGGAAATCAAAGCCGCCATCGAAGCCGGATTCCGTCTGTATGACGCCCATATGGCAAAGATCCGCGAGGAAGGCGAAAAGGCACTGGCATGGGCAAGAGAACACGGCAGACGGATCATGATTCTGGCCGGCCGCCCCTACCACATCGACCCGGAAATCGGGCACGGCATCGACAAGCTGGCTCTGAGCCTGGGATATGTGGTGGTCTCGGAAGACGCAGTGGCCCACCTGGCCCCGGAACCGGAAGACCTGCACATCCTGAACCAGTGGACCTACCACAGCCGCCTGTACCGGGCTGCCCTTTACGCCGGCACAGTGGACGACGCCGATCTGGTACAGCTGGTCAGCTTCGGCTGCGGCGTGGACGCCATCACCACCGACGAAGTCCGGCAGCTTCTGGAAACCCGGAACCGCTTCTACACCCAGATCAAAATCGACGAAATCAGCAACCTTGGCGCCGTCAAAATCCGCCTCCGCACGCTGAAAGCCAGTGTGGCACTGAAATAACACTTTGCGGGACCTAAAAAGACAACACAGCCTTAAATAAGCCCCACCCAAAGAGGTTAGGCCCAAAAGGTTAGATAACCCAAAACGAAATCCCGCAATCAAAAACCGGCTACGGCGACCAGCAGGTATTCCCTTCGGGAAACCGACCGGTCCCTGCGAGCTCGCTCCACCCGGGATTCACCTGCGGTGAACCCGTAGAGTTGCTTCGCAACTCTGCTATTCACTCAGGTCTTGAAGAACACATATCACTGTGCAAACGGAATTGCAGAAACTATATCCCGCCCAAACCCTATTTAAAGTTCTTTGCTTAGCGCCGTGTGCGGCGCTTGGCTTTCTTTCAAAAAGCGTCCCGTCTCTCCCCCCAAAAAACCCGCACCTACCAAATCACTGTAACGAAAAGAAGAACAATGAAGAACTACATAGAATTCACACAAGAGATGAAAGCCACGTACACAGTGCTGGCGCCGACGATGCTGCCGCTGCATTTCCGGATGGTGAAGCAGATCCTTGTCAACCGGGGATATACTGTGGAGCTGCTGGACGACAGAGGGCCGGAGATCGCCGAGCTGGGCCTGAAGTACGTGCACAACGATACGTGCTATCCCGCCATTCTGTGTATCGGGCAGTTCATGAAAGCCCTGCAGAGCGGGAAATACGATCCCCACAAGACCGCACTGCTCCTGTTCCAGACAGGGGGCGGCTGTCGTGCGTCCAATTATATCTCCCTGCTGCGGAAAGCCCTGAAGAACGCCGGCATGGAGTATGTTCCCGTGATTCCCATGGGCGTGGCCGGGTACGAAAAGCATTCCGGCTTCCAGCTGGATGTCCCCATGCTGCACCGGCTCCTGTACGCCCTGAACTACGGAGACCTGCTGATGACGCTGACCAACCAGATCAAACCCTACGAAAACCATCCCGGTGACGCGGAAGCACTGGCTGCCCGCTGGACCGACACGCTGGTGAGCGAACTGATGACCTCCGGCAACCGGCTCAGCTATCCGAAAATCCGCGCCAACTATATAAAAATCCTGAACGACTTCGCCGAAATCCCCGTAACCATACGGAAAGCCCCCAGAGTCGGCATCGTAGGCGAAATCTACGTGAAGTTCTCCCCCCTGGGCAACAACGACCTGGAAGCGTTCCTTGTCAGAGAAGGAGCGGAAGTGGTGGTTCCCGGCCTGCTGGACTTCTTCATGTACTGCGCCTACAACGGCTATTATGACGGCAAGCTCTATCCCGGCGGCATCAAAAAACAGCTCATGTCCCAGGCATGGAAGATCGGCTTCCGGTTCCTTCTGAAAAAGCAGCGTGACCTGATCGACGCCATCCGGAAGCACGGCCGTTTCCGTCCCATGACCCCCTTCGACCATACCATCGAACTGACCAAAGGCTACATCGGTCTGGGCACCAAAATGGGCGAAGGCTGGCTCCTGTCTGCGGAAATGCTGGAACTGGCCGACTCCGGCGTGTCCGGCATCGTCTGCACCCAGCCCTTCGGCTGCCTGCCCAACCACATCTGCGGCAAAGGCATGATGAAACCCATCAAGGAAGCCATCCCCGGCGTCAACATCGTCGCCATCGACTACGATGCAGGCGCTACGGCAGTCAACCAGGAAAACCGCCTGAAACTTATGCTGGCGCAGTCGAACTAGTTTTCCTGGAAAACCGCCTGAAACTCATGCTGGCGCAGTCGAATTAAGAATTGAGAATTATGAATTAAGAATTGCCGGGTACTTTGTAAAACGATACTTATGCTGACAGAAATAAAGCATATTTCGTAGGGCGGGATGCCCACATCCCGCCGCCATACATTTTGCAGTTCATATATCTCTGTAAAAGAACCATCCCTGACCAAATCAAAAACAAACCGCTGTGATTCCGGGATTTTTCCCATAATGTAATGCCCCAAATTGTACGGACAGTACAAAAAAACACCCTATGGTAAGAAATATAAAATTTTAAGCGGTAAACTGGCTTCGTTTTTCAAGCGGAGTCAGTTTTGTTTTGGCCTGGATTCTCTCGT
>SVSN01000099.1 GCA_015064285.1 Oscillospiraceae bacterium
CACAGGCACCGCAGAACCCGTTCCGGCAGCCGCAGCCTCTGACCAGCTGATACCCGGCATATTCCATGGCACGCATAATGGTCAGGTTTTCCGGTACAGAATACTTCTTACCGAACAGGAATATATTCACCATGTTTTCCATGTTACAAATTCTCCTACAATATTTTTTCCGAAAGGGAAAGACAATCTTCACACAAACAGTCCAAACAGTTTCCGCCAAACATCATGACCAGCCAGTGCGCAGCACGGAGCTCACAGCCGTTTTTCCGCTCAGCGAAGGCTGAAACTCACGCCACCCTTGGACCGAACAAAATTTAGTATCCAAAATGGCGCCGCACTAGCTCTGCACAGACTAAATCCTGTCTGGATCCCATTTGTTTAAAGTTCTTTGCGGAGCTTTCTTTCAAGAAAGCAACCGTCTCCCCTTTTCAAACCGCACAGATCAATATTCGTCCGGCAGCTCGTCGATTTCGTCGCAGCGGAACACGGGGCCGTCCTTGCAGACATACTTGGCGCCTACGTTGCAGCGGCCGCACTTGCCGATCCCGCACTTCATGCGCAGCTCCAGGGTAGTGTAGACCTGTTCCTTGGCAAAACCCAGTTCCTGCAGACCTGCCAGCGTGAACTTGATCATCACCGGGGGGCCGCAGAGGATGGCGGTCTTGTCGGTGGAGAAGCCAAGCTCCTTCACATAGTTGGGAACAAAGCCCACGTGGCCGTCCCAGCCTTCTTCCTCCCGGTCGATGGTCAGGTGCACATTCACACCGGCATCGGTGGCCCATTCGGTCAGGATTTCGTTGTAGTCCACCAGATCCGCACGGCTTCTGGAACCGTAGACGATGTCGATCTTGCCGTAGCGGTCACGGTAGTGGCGGCAGTAGTTGATCACGGAGCGCAGAGGCGCCAGTCCGATACCGCCTGCAATGAACAGCATATCCTTGCCGGCAAAAGCCGTGTCCACCGGGAAAGCGTTGCCGTAGGGTCCCCGGATGGTGATCTGCTGACCCACTTCCATCTGGTGGAGCCATTCGGTCACGCAGCCGCATTTCTTGATGGAAAATTCCATATATTCCGTATTGGTGGGGGAAGAGGTAATGGAGAACATGGCCTCGCCCACACCGGGAACGGACAGCATGGCGCACTGACCGGGCATATGGTCAAAGGCCTTTCTGCCGTCGGGTGTAACCACACGGAAGGTTTTTACGTCCGGTGTGTCAATCCGGATATCCGTCACTTCGCCGATTACCGGGATCAGGGGTTCCTTCGGCTGCATAAATTCATTCAGCATTTTCGTTCCCTCCCAGCTTTTTCATAACCTTGACGATGTTCATGGAGATGGGACACCGGGACAGACATCTGCCGCAGCCAACACAGCTGAACAGGCCGCCGTTGTTTTCCGGATAGTACACCAGCTTGTGCATGAACCGCTGGCGGAATCTCTGTACATGATTGGGGCGGTTGGTACCGTGAGCCATCATGGTAAAGTCGGAGTACATACAGGAATCCCAGCAGCGGAACCGGATCACTTCCCGGCCCGTGTTGAAATCCTTGATATCGTAGCACTGGCAGGTGGGGCACACAAAGGTGCAGGTACCGCAGCCCAGGCACGCTTCGGACAGCTCGTCCCATGCGGGATCGTTGAAGAACTTATCCGTCTTGCCGCCGCCGAATGCATCGGAGGTCAGATCCGCCAGAGGCAGCTTATCCAGACGCTCGTTCACCAGCGCCTTTACAGCATCCGCCGCATCGTCACCGCAGGCTTCGGTTACATCTGCCACAGCGTTCAGCAGCTTTTCACCCTTTTCGGTTTTGGAGGTCAGGTAGATGTATTCCCCGTCTTCCCAGCAGACCACATCTCCTTCCGGATCGGCTGCGTCAATGCCGAAGGTACGGCAGAAGCAGGTACCTGCGGGCTTGGTGCAGGCCATAGAAACGATGGTACCGTGGGCACGGCGGTTGGCGTAGTAAGTATCCACGGGATCGGACAGGAACACGTTGTCCAGCACCGTAAAGCTGCGCACATCGCAGGCACGGACACCGAACAGGATAAAGTCCTCGTGTTCTCTGCGGGCATCAAAGATTTCCAGCTTCTTGCCGGTCATCTTAAAGGTCATCATGTTTTCCGTCTGGGGGAAGAAGAAGTCCTTGGGGCTCCGGGTGGTATTCAGCTTCCCGGAAAGTGCTGCTCCGTCCTTCCATTCGGCGTAGTACGCACCGGCAAGTTTGGATTTCTCATCCGCACCGTCGGTGGGTACATACAGCTTCGCCGTCTTCGCCATGGCGGCAAGGAGGGCGTTCCTGTTGGCAAGGGCACATTTACGCATTGCTGCCACCCCTTTCGTCCACGGAAGCTACCGCTTCGCCGGGTTCCATGTCCCCTTCGGTGTAGTCCACCAGCGGTGCTCTGCTGCCCACGGTTTCGCCTGCCTGGTATTCACCGTAGAACGCATTGATGTCCTTGATGAATTTCCGGTTCAGGAGGTGCAGCGGAATGTGCTGGGGACATACTCTGGAGCATTCGCCGCAGTCGGTACATCTGCCGGCCACATGGAACGCCCTGATAATATGGAACATCTTTTCTTCAAAGCTGTCGGAGGCCGCCTTGTTTTCCACACCGGATTTCGGGTTGCCGAACACGCACTTTTCACAGGTGCAGGCAGGGCATACATCCCGGCAGGCATTGCAGCGGATACATCTGGACAGCTCATTCTGCCAGAAAGCAAACCGTTCGTCGGGCGTCATAGCCTCGATCTTTGCTACTTCATCAAATCTCGCCGAATCCGTTACCTCGCCGTCTTCGCCGATCAGCTCGTCATAGGCAACGTGCTTTTTGGACTTGCAGACCCTGCAGCGTTCGGCCAGATATTCGTCACGGTTCAGCTTCACATCGCCGTCGTACAGGGTATGCACGATCAGGCTGTCTTCATCAGTGTCCACGCCGGTAATCCCTTCACCCACCTTTTCTTCAATCAGGCGGATATCGGCCATGCCGTCGCAGGGAATGCCCACAGCATACACCTTTTCCCGATCAAACCGGTGCTCGGTCAGCAGCTGGTTGAAGGAGTAGGTATCGCAGGGCTTCAGGAAGACCAGAACCTTGCCTTCCTTTACGGCTTCCTTCACCAGATACAGGGAGAAGTTGGCGCCGCAGAAATCGTTATAGACAAAACTTTCTTCCAGTTCTTCTTTGGTTGTAAAGAGAGCAGGGGTCACGTCGTAGTCAAACTGACCCTTCTGCCAGCCGTACACCCGGTTTACGGTGCCGGCGTCCAGCAGCTCACAGGCTTTTTTCAGAAGAAGATCTCTTGTTATTTTTTGCATCTCAGATCCTCCAGTCTCTTGTTTTCGCCCAGGGCTGTCACCTGTGCCACAAAGTCGTTCATGGTAGCGGCAAACTTGGCGCCTTCTGCGGCGGATACCCATTCCACTCTTGTCCGTTCTCTTTCAATACCCAGATAGTCCAGCATGGAGAAGAGCAGGGACATACGGCGTCTGGTATAGTAGTTGCCGGAGGTATAGTGACAGTCGCCCGGATGGCAGCCGCACAGGATTACCCCGTCCGCACCGCGCTGGAAAGCACGGAGAATGAACATGGGGTTGACCCGGCAGGAGCAGGGCACACGGATGATCTTGACCTCAGCCGGATAGTTCAGACGGTTATTGCCCGCCAGATCCGCGCCTGCGTAGGAACACCAGTTGCAGCAGAACGCAACGATCAGGGGCTTGAAGTTTTCGTTTACTTGCATATTGCGTCAACCTCCGCCATGATTTGTTCGTTTGCAAAGCCCTTCAGGTCCATTGCCCCTGAGGGACAGGCCACCGTACAGCAGCCGCAGCCCTGACATACCGCTTCGTTGACCATGGCCACGCGGCGAACCTTGGTGGTTCTGTCGGGCATACGGAATTCCTTGTCCATATAGGTGATGGCACCGTAGGGACATACCTTTTCACAGGAAGAGCAGCCGTTGCACATCAGTTCATTGGATGCGGCCACGCAGGGGTTGCCGGTCAGCTTATCCTTGCACAGCAGGCCGATGACCTTGGCGGCGGCGGCGCTGGCCTGGGATACGGTTTCCGGGATATCCTTGGGGCCCTGGCAGGTACCGGACAGGAACACGCCGGCTGTGGGAGATTCCACGGGACGGAGCTTGGGATGGGCTTCGGTGAAGAAGTCGTTGGTGTCCATACTGGCGGTCAGCATGGTTGCCAGAGGACGGGCGGACTTGTCGGGTTCGATGGCGGCAGCCAGAACCACCAGATCCGCGTCGATCTTCAGCTGCTTGTCAGCCAGCAGGTCGGAGGCCATTACCTTCAGCTTGCCGCCTTCGGGTGTGATCTTGCCCACCATACCCTTGACATAGTGCACGCCGTATTCTTCCACGGCACGGCGGTAGAATTCATCAAAGGCCTTGCCGGGGGTTCTTACGTCGATATAGAACACGTACACTTCGGTATCCGGGTACTTGTCTCTCACCAGCATGGCGTGCTTGGCGGTATACATACAGCAGATCTTGGAGCAGTATTCCTTGCCCTTTTCAGCGTCATGGCTGCAGCGGGAACCCACGCACTGTACAAACACGATGGTATGGGGATGCTCGCCGTCGGAGGGACGGAGCAGTTTCCCGGCGGTGGGGCCTGCAGCGTTGGTGAGCCGTTCGAATTCCAGGGAAGTGATGACATCCTTGGACTGGTTATAAGCGAATTCATCGAACTTGTCCATGGAGATGGGGTTATAGCCGGTGGCGGCTACGATAGCGCCGTACTTTTCGGTGAACACTTCATCCTTCTGGGTATAGTCGATGGCGCCCGCGGTGCAGACCTTGGCACACACGCCGCACTTGCCGGTCTTCAGCATGGTGCAGTAATTAGGGTCAATGGTGGCCACTTTCGGCACGGCCTGGGCGAAGGGGATATATACAGCCCGGCGGTTGTCCATGCCCAGGTTGAATTCGTTGGGCACTTTCTTCTGGGGACATTTTTCGGTACACAGGCCGCAGCCGGTACAGATATCCTCTTTGACATAGCGGGCTTTCTTTTTGATCTTAACGGTAAAGTTCCCCACAAAGCCGCC
Organism: Oscillospiraceae bacterium; assembly: GCA_015064285.1. Taxonomy (GTDB): domain Bacteria; phylum Bacillota; class Clostridia; order Oscillospirales; family CAG-272; genus UMGS1696. Next base: position 5,072 of record SVSN01000099.1, read on the forward strand.
CACTTCTTCGATCTCGCTGTAGGAGAAGATGCGGATGTTTTCGTTCTGGCCGGCGTCCACCATCTTGGGGGTCAGGATACAGGCGGCGCAGTCCAGAGTGGGGAAGGTTTTATCCAGCTGGGCCATTTTCCCGCCGATGGTAGGCAGCTTTTCCACGATATCCACGGGGAAGCCTGCGTCGGCGATGTCCAGCGCGGTCTGGATCCCTGCGATACCGCCGCCGATGACCAGGGCTCTCTTGGTCACGGGGGTCTGGCCGGGGATCAAAGGGGTATTCAGGTTGACTTTGGCAACGGCGGCTTTGCCCAGGATAATGGCCTTTTCGGTACCGATGGGCATATCCTTATGTACCCAGGAGCACTGCTCCCGGATATTGGCGATTTCCACCATGTAGGGGTTCAGGCCTGCGGCAGCCGCGGTCTTACGGAAGGTGGCCTCGTGCATCCGGGGGGAGCAGGAGCAGACCACGATCCCGGTGAGTTTATGCTCCTTTACGGCGTCCCTGATCATGTCCTGACCGGCCTGGGAGCACATATACTGATAGTCGGCGGAGAAGACAACACCCGGTTCGCTGGCCAGGGCTTCTGCAACCTTCTTTACGTCTACGGTTCCGGCAATGTTCGTGCCGCACCAGCAGACAAATACACCGATTCTTTGCATTCTGTCTTTACGTAAGTACTGCTTTTTGGGAGGGGGAACGGGGGGACGCGGCTTTTTTGAAAAAAAGCCTGGCAAAAAACTTTAAATGAGGGTTTGGACAGGATATAGTTTCTGCAATTCCATCTGCACAGGACAATGAGTAATCCAAGACCTGAGTGGTAGTGGAGTGAGCTCGCAGGTACCAAGCCTGCTCGCCACAAATCGTTTCTGATTGCGGGATTTTGTTTTATCCTGTTTTTATCCTGTTTTCTTTTGCCTTGTTTGGTTTCCCTTTTGCTTTTTACAGACTTACGTTTCTCCTTTCCTTACTTACTGTATTTCCGCAGCGCGCTCATCAGCAGCTGCTGGGGGGTATCTTCGTCCACCTGGGCGGGGATATCGTCGGGCTTCAGGCGGTTCTGGCCCTGCTGTCTTATCACGGCGAGGCGCACGGCTTCCACCAGCTTGGCAGGCTCCACATTCCGGGGGCATCTGTCCACGCAGGCGAAGCAGGTAAGACATTTATACAGGGACTCGGATTTCATCAGCGGTTCGATGTCGCCGGTTTCCACCATATAAACAAACTGGTGGGGATGGTATTCCATCTCGTCATAGGAGGGGCAGGTACCGGAACATTTGCCGCAGCGCATACATTTCAGTGGATTCACGCCGCTTATACGCAGGATCTGTTCTTTCAGGTTGTTATGTTCAGCCATTTTCTTCCTCCTTGAGGCCGGGAGCTGTGTCAGTCAGCCCCAGTGCTTCTGCCAGAAGAGCGGTCAGGTACACCACGGGGAGGGTGCTGCCGCCGTTCTTTTCCAGATTATACTTACACAGGGGGCAGGCGGTAACCACCATTTCCGCACCGTTTGCGGCAGCGTTTTCCAGCACGGCGGAGGACTTCTTCTTTGCCAGATTTCTGTCTTCCAGCGTTACGTATCCGCCGCAGCATTCGTTGCGCATGGCGTATACAACCGGTTCTGCACCGATAGCACGGATGAAGTCTTCCAGGATGGTGGGATTTTCCACGTCGTCCATGGCCATGACCTTGCCGGGACGCAGCAGCAGGCAGCCGTAGTAGGCGCCGATCTTTTTCCCGGTCAGGGGATTTTTCACAGCAGCCTTCACCTTATCCCAGCCCACCACATCTCTGAGCAGTTCCAGATAGTGAAGCACTTCGGTTTCCCCGCTGTAGGGGGCTTCGGGCTGCATATAGGTATTGGCACGCAGGGCAAAGTCCGCATCGGTTGCCATGGCGTGATTGGTCTGTTTGATGACGTTATGGCAGGCGGAACAAACGGTCACCAGGGGCTGATTTTTGTCTCTGGCTTCCTTCAGCGCCCGCACGGAGGAGAGCTTGCTGGCAATTTCGTCCTTTGCGGTGGAAAACACGCCGCCGCAGCACTGCCAGTTTTCGATCTCCTCAAGGGTTACACCCAGCACCTCGGCACAGCGTCTGGCATACACATCCAGCTCTTTTGCCTTGGTCTTCAGGGTACACCCGGGGAAATAGCTTACGTTCATGAAAACCTCCGGTTTGCAAAATAAGATGTCAGAAGTAAGAAATAAGATGTATTCCATAAATACCTCTCATTTATTCTTCTGCAAACCCTGTACTTCTGACTTCTTACCTCTTACTTCTTACTTGATCTTACACCATCTGTTCGGGATGGAACACTTCGTCGAATTTTTCCTCTGTCAGGAAGCCAAGGGCTACGCAGGCCTCCTTCAGGGAGATGCCTTCCTTGTATGCCTTCTTGGCGGTCTTGGCGGCGTTTTCGTAACCGATGTAGGGGTTCAGGGCTGTCACCAGCATCAGGGAGTTGTGCAGGTTATGGTGCATCTTTTCCCGGTTGGCGGTAATGCCCACAGCGCAGTTCTTATTGAAGGAAACGATCGCTTCGGCCATCAGTCTGGCGGACTGGAGGAAGTTGTAGATGCACACGGGCATGAACACGTTCAGCTCGAAGTTGCCCTGGGAAGCGGCCATGCCAACAGCCACATCGTTGCCCATAACCTGTACGGCTACCATGGTAACGGCTTCGCACTGGGTGGGGTTCACCTTGCCGGGCATGATGGAGGAACCGGGCTCGTTTTCGGGAATGAAGATTTCACCCAGGCCGTCTCTGGGGCCGGAGGCCAGCCAGCGGATGTCGTTGGCAATCTTCATCATATCACAGGCCACAGCCTTGATGGCGCCATGGGCGAACACCAGCTCGTCCTTGGAGGTCAGGGCGTGGAACTTGTTTTCAGCGGTAATAAACGGCTTGCCGGTCAGTGCGGCCACTTCTGCGGCTACGGTTTCGGCAAAGCCCTTCGGGGTGTTCAGGCCGGTACCGACGGCAGTGCCGCCCAGCGCCAGCTCGTACAGAGGCTTGACAGCCAGCAGAAGCAGTTCGCGGTCTCTTTCCAGAGAGCTTCTCCAGCCGGAGATTTCCTGGCTGAACTTGAT
>SVSN01000100.1 GCA_015064285.1 Oscillospiraceae bacterium
CTTCACTATTTCTTGTGTCTTGGATATACAATATTTAGTGGCACATGGAATTGCAGTAACTATATCCTGCAAATACCCATGTTTAAAGTTTTTTGCCAGGCTTTTTTTCAAAAAAGCCGCGTTTCCCTTTTGCGAACAGACTAGTTAATCATCATTGACTTACCTCTAACTTCTTATTTCTTACTTATTTACTTTACCGCACCAGTTCCGTACGCATGAACGCCCCGTGGCCGGCCAGTGTCCGCTGCAGCAGAGCGATGTCCACTGAACGAACTTCCGCACCTGCATCCACTGCCAGTGCTGCCGCCGTACCTGCCGCTTCTCCGGTGATAAAGCAGCCCGGCATCACCCGGATGGAAGCTTCCATCTGCCGGTCGGTACCCATACAGCGGCCTGCGGTCAGCAGATTGTCAAAGGAAAGGGGCACCAGACTCCGGTAGGGAATCCCATAGGATTCGCCCGGGCCGTAGCGCATATCCTCGTATTCCGCATGGAACCGCTTCATTTCCTCGCTGTCCGTGTTCATAATGTGGATATCCACCGGATAGCAGTACCGGCCGATTTCATCTTCAAAGTCGGCTCTGGCAAAATAGTCACTGACAGACAGCATATGTTCACACACCGTCCGCCGGGATTCTCTGACACCCAGCATGGCACCGGTTGCGGTGAGCTGCACATTTTCACAGCCCTTCACGTATTCCCGGTAGAACCGCTGGTATTCCAGCATGGACGCCCGTCCCCACATCATAGCCCGGGTCAGGGATTCTTCGTCCAGGGGATCATTGTCAAAGATATGCCCGATATTCCCCCCGGCTACGCCCCCTTCTCTGGGATTCATACCGGTCAGGTGCCGGTCGGCGTAGGTGAAAACCCCGTCACCGATGGCTTTTTCCAGCAGGGCAGGGATGTCGTTTTTCCAGTAGGCAGAGGTGTCCAGTCCGCTCCACTGGGAGCAAAGAGTGGGAGGCATGGTTTTTCCATCTTCGTTGCCGATCTCAAACTGCCCGCCTGCCAGCGCATTGAGAGAACCGTCTCCTGTGCAGTCGATGAAGACTTTGGCGGTCACCGCATACAGTCCTGTACGGGAGGTCAGCACCACCCCATCGATATGTCCGTCCGTGGTCAGCACATCGCACGCGGTGGTGAAGAACAGCACTTTCACCCCGGCTTCCGTGGTGATGGTGTCATAGGTGCGCTTCAGTTCTTCCGCATCGATAGGTGTCCAGTACCGGTCCAGGGGAATATTCCGGGAAACCGCCCGGCGGATTTCCATGCCGATCCCGGCGGACAGCACGTTTATGCCGTCCCCGAAGGTGGCAAATGCCGGCACAAGCCCGGTGGTACCCACACCGCCCAGTGCGCCGCCCGCTTCCGCCAGCAGTACACTTTTGCCCATACGCGCCGCCGCCACAGCCGCAGCCACTCCGGAAGCTCCGCCCCCGGCTACCATTACGTCCACGTCCATCCGCACGGGCAGTGTTTTTGTGTATTGTATCATATGTATTTCTCCGGTTGGTTTATTGTTGTGTTCTTTGGGTATACTATACCATATTTTTGGGCGTTTTGCAAGATGTGCGGGGTGGCTTTTGTTTTATGTTTTTTGGGGTTTCATTCGCCTGACAGCGGGTTTATTTTGCTTTATGATATAGTTTTTGCCTTCGCAGGCGGCGCATAAGGACCTTTCGCGGTCCTTATGTATCCACGACAAACAGGTTTCTGCGAAACCGGGTTCCCCCTTTGATCCCCCCACACGAGGCTGACGCCGCCACAGGGCGCTTCCGAATGCTGACAGTAGTGGATGTATGACATAAGACGCTTCTTGGGGTTCGGTGGATAAGTTGCGTTTTAAGCTGTTCTTTGTTTATTTGCGCGAAGCGCCTCTTAAGCCAGGTAAGGGTGGTGGGGTGGGAGGTCTCGGAGGGTAGGGCAGGGTTCACCGTAGGTGAATCCCTAAGGGACGGACTGGCGCTTGAAGACCGATCTTCCTCCTCCCCTATCCGACTTGCGGAGCAAGTTGCTGAGCACCCGTCCGGCCACTTTGCAAGCAAAGTGAGACACCCCCAACTTTGGGCAAAGTTAAATGAAACCGCTGTAAGCAAAAAGCCCGCCAAAAAAGAACCCCCTCCCCCTATTGACTTTTCTGAAAAAATGCCGTATACTTATAAAAAATAAACTAAAACAAAAAAGGAGAGTACACCATGGAACTCAAGGGATCCAAGACCGAAAAGAATCTGCAGGCTGCCTTCGCCGGAGAAAGCCAGGCAAGAAACAAGTACACCTACTTCGCATCCGTTGCGAAAAAGGAAGGCTACGAACAGATTTCCGCCATCTTCCAGCAGACCGCTGACAACGAAAAGGAACACGCAAAGATGTGGTTCAAGCTGCTGGGCGAACTGGGTACCACTGCGGAAAACCTGGAAGCCGCCGCTGCCGGTGAAAACTACGAATGGACCGATATGTACGCCACCTTTGCCAGGGAAGCCGAAGAAGAAGGCTTTACCGAAATCGCCGCCAAGTTCCGCCTGGTTGCCAAGATCGAAAAGTCCCACGAAGAACGGTATCTGAAGCTGCTCTCCAATGTACAGATGCAGCAGGTGTTTGAAAAGAGCGAAGAAATCATGTGGGAATGCCGGAACTGCGGTCATCTGGTGATCGGCAAAAAGGCACCGCAGGTATGTCCCGTGTGCGCTCATCCCCAGAGTTATTTTGAAGTGAGAAAGGAAAACTACTGAGCTATGGCACAGGACATGAACCAGAAAACGGTATTTGAACCCTCCTCCCTGTTCCGCCTTTCCTATGGTCTGTTTGTACTCAGCGCCCGGCAGGACGGCAGAGACAACGGCTGTATCGTCAACACGGTAATGCAGGTGACCGCTTCTCCCTGCCGGATCTCTGTGGCAGTGAACAAGGACAACCTGACCCACGACATGATTCTGGCTACAGGGGATCTGAACGTGTCTGTCATCAGCACGGAAGCGGATTTTGCCCTGTTCCGGCAGTTCGGTTTTGCCAGCGGCCGGGATACGGACAAATGGGCGGGCGAGATCGAATGCCGTACTGCCAACGGTCTGCGGTATCTGGTAAAGGGTACCAACGCTGTCCTTTCCGCCAAAGTAACCCAGACGGTGTCCTTTGAAACCCACACGGTCTTCTACGCCGATGTGACCGAAGGCTGGACGCTGGACGATGTTCCCTCCATGACCTATCAGTATTATTTCGACCATGTAAAACCGAAACCTGCCGCGCCTGACGGAGAAAAGAAAAAATGGGTCTGCCAGATCTGCGGCTATGTCTATGACGGCGATGAGCTGCCTGCGGATTTTGTATGCCCCCTCTGCAAGCACGGCGCCGCGGATTTCAAGCTGGAATAACGGAGTCCATAAGAAAAAACGTCTTTCTGCTGCCGGAAGGACGTTTTTTGTATGCACAAATATGAAAATCCCGCCTGCCACAGAATTTTGCTTCTGCTGCAGACGGGATGTTTACCCTTATTCAGCTCTTTCAGCCTTTTCCACAGTAAAGGCACATACCTTGTCCAGGGCGGATATCAGTACGTCCACTTCCTTGTCGGTCAGCTTGTCAGCAGCGGCGGATACCAGCTGTCTGTGGTATTCGGCGTGCTTTACGCAGGCTTCTTCACCGGAGGCGGACAGGTGAATGAATACCACCCGACGGTCTCTGGGGGTGTAGCTCCGTTCCAGGTAGCCCTTGCTCACCAGTGTGTTTACAGCAGTGGTCAGGGATCCGGGGGATACGCAAAGGAACTTGGCGATGTTGGCCATGGTGTTCTTCTGTTCCGCGCTGAGCTTGTTGACGGCAGCCAGAACATGCACTTCTCTGACGGACAGATCGGCAGCACAATGCTTGCGCAGATACGCCTCCTCCAGGATCAGCAGGTTGTTAAAAGCGGAAACGAAAAAATCATTGATTTTCTGATTTTGAATATCTTGCACGATGATGCCCTCCGACACATGGTTTTTGTACTATTAAATAGCATACCACGTTTGCCGGAATTTGTCAATATCATTATTGTAAAAAAATGTGAATATTTTATCTCGGAAAGTAGGCTCAAAATATCAAAATTTTGTGTCCGTACCGATCTGTTATGGAATTAATAATGAGAGAAATAGTTTTATATGGATGTGAACACCATTATTTTGCCGTTTTTTTCCCGCAGTCCGTGCGGCGGCTGTTCCGTTCCCAGAAAACCCCGTCTTCGTATCCCTGGATGCGGGTGTCGGTCTGTGCATCTGCCAGCCGTTTCTCACACAGGCAGCAGTAGGCGCTCTCCCGTTCGATACCGATAAAATGCCGTCCCAGCTTGCGGGCAGTGACACAGGTACTGCCGGAACCGGCAAAGGGATCCAGAACCGTATCGCCGGGAGAGGAACTGGCCAGAATCAGCTTGGCAAGGAGCTTTTCCGGCTTCTGGGTGGGGTGATCCGTATTCTCCGGCATGGACCAGAAGGGTACGGTAATATCGTCCCAGAAATTGGAGGGACAGGTGTCCCGGAAACGGCCGTCAGGGGTGTCCTGCCAGTCTTTCGGCACACCGTTGTCACGGTAAGGGGCAAGAACCCGCCGCCTCTGCCGGACAGCATCCAGATGGAAGGTGTACCGATCGCTTTTGGTGGCAAACCAGATGTCTTCCATGCTGTTCTTCCAGTTGGCGGAAGCGCCCCGGCCTTTTTCCCGCTGCCAGGTGATCCGGTTCCGCAGCAGGGCCGATTCCGCAAGCAGCGGCCCGATATACAGCCCCGTTTTCCAGTCGGCGCAGACATACAAAGACCCCTCCGGCTTCAGAATCCGCAGAACTTCCGTCAGCCAGCGCCGGGTGAATGTGCGGTATTCTTCCGCCGCCAGCCGGTGAAAAGCGGTGTCCCCATACTGCTTATCCAGATTGTAGGGCGGATCGGCAATCACCAGATCCACACTTTCAGAGGGCAGATGGGGCAGTACCGCAAAGCTGTCCCCGAGAATGGTTCTGTCCCGCAGGGTGTCCAGAGAGGATACGTCTTCCGTTACAGACACACACCGGGACAGATATTTTTTTCCTTCCTCCGAATCCGGAGCCATACGAATGGTCTTGTTGCGCATACAGAACTTCCTTCCGTTTAAACGAACGATAGAGAACAGCGGAAACTGTCCTCTATCGGGTGTGTACATCCATTGGTTATAAGGTACGTGCTGATTCTCAAGTATCGCTGTATTCCGGGAAGAACAGATCCCGTACCGCTTCGTAATGCTTCATGACAGCCTGTTCCTGCTGGGCTACAACGGTAGGCAGTGCTACATTGCCCTTCAGAATGCCGGCGGTCTTGTATACGAATCCGGAGAATGCGTCATAGATGAAGTCAAAGCCCAGGCAGCGGCCGTTGAGAATGGTGTCGATCATGGCGATGGAAGCTTCGTCACGGGCACCCTTGTACTTCAGAACCACATCGTAGTACTGGGGAATAACCGTCTTCCAGGTTTCGGCGGACAGAGCGGCAAACATGGTGCCCACCAGCTCGTCACGGGTTACGGTCAGCGGAACGGCGGCAGAACTGATGGAACCGCCAGCTACGGTGAAATAGGTTTCCTGTGCTTCGTCAAACTTGGGGTAGGGCACGATGCCGTAGTCGAAATCGCAGTCGTCCCGGTACCGGTTTACGGAGTCACCCAGTACACCGGTGGTGAAAATGGCGGTCTGTTCCACAAACATATCTGCATTGCCCTTGGCGTCGGCGGTGACATTATAGGAACCCTGGCTGCCGTAGAGCAGGGTCTTCAGCTTTTCGATCCCGTCTACCGAACGCTCGTCAGAACCGAAGGGAACGCTGATTTCCCCGGTGTCGGACATGGCCATGATATCCAGATCGAAGGAGTACAGGTATGCTACGGTGGAGTTGGACTTTTCGCCGGAGAAGCCGTACAGGTCTCCGTTGCCCACCGCACCGTCACCGTTCAGATCCTGATATACGGATGCCACGTTTTCCAGCACATAGTCGATGGTAAAGCGGCCTTCGTTGACCACGGTGTAGGGGTCTTCCATGCTGTTGTTGACGATCAGGTCTTTGTTGAAGTAGTAGCAGTAGGTGTTGGAGGCAAGGGACAGGCAGATGTCACTGCAGGTCAGGAACATTTTGCCGTTGAAGGTCAGGTTTTCCACGGCGTACTGGGGGTACCAGGGCTTGGAGAAGTCGATACCCAGGTCGTACATATTCCGGAAGATCCCCTGTATGGAGTGCTTCCCGGTGTACATGGTGTGCCCCATATACAGGTCATATTCATCGTTGCCCGCCAGAACGGAATTCTTGATGTCCATGGCCAGCTGTTCTTCCGCCCCCACATTGTGGACAATCACGGCATTGAATCGTTCTTCCACGTTCATATTCCGGTTGTACACCGCATCATCAAGGGTATCGCCGGTCATTTCTTCCACGTACTGGAATTCCGCATACCGCTCCTGATAGAGCATCCGGAAGTCTTCGCCGCCGAAATCTTTGTCTGCCAGCCCGTCGTCCACCAGCTTTCTGGCTTCCAGAGAGTCGGTTTCGGCTTCGGTTTCCACGGCAGCGGTATCGGCTGTGGTCTCGGCTGTGGTTTCCGTCTCACCGCCGCTGCAGGAGATGAGGGAAGAGGCGCAGAGCAGGGCCGCAAACAACAGGGGCAGAATACGCTTTTTCATAACAGAATCTCCTTTTTTGGATATTCAACCAATTTGGGTAAAGGGGAATGTGCTCGGAAGAAAGGGGAACGGTCGCTTGGGGTTCGGGAAGTATCGTTATCCCTGTGCCTTCAGGTCGGCGACCAGGTTCATCAGGTCAGAAATGGCTTTTTCGCACTTGGGCATATTCTTGGCAACGGCGGAAGCGAAATCGGGGCTGGGCTGCTGCAGGGTGTTCTGCCACGGGGTGCGTACAATATCCCACCAGGGAGACTGACCCAGGTCTGCCACGTTGCCGTTGGTGATGATGTCCAGCATTTCCACAGAGATTTCATCCCGGACATAGCGGTTTTTCAGGGCATTTTCGTAGTATGCCGGACGGACAATATTCAGAGATTCCGCTGCCATGGCTTCCTTGATTACGCAGACTCTTTCCATGTCGGTGGAACAGGCCAGCGGTACGGAGATCCCGTAGCCGTCCTGCATGGAGTAGTACTGTGTCTGTTCTTCGCTCCACTTGGGCAGGGGTACGATGCCGTAGTCGTCTTCCATGTCACCCATGGTAGGCAGCAGTCTGGTACCGTTGCAGATGAACAGGCTGTTGCCCTGCTTGAACAGTTCCGAACCGGCGATCCGGCTGGATTCCGCTGTGCCGAACTGCTTGAAGGTGTCCAGCATGAAGCCGTTCATCTGGCAGTAGCTGTGGCAGAGCTGGAAAGCGTCAAAGAGCACTTCCTTCTGGGAGGCCACAGGAACGCCGTCGATTACGTCCACCAGCAGGTTGCCGGTGCCGTAGTAGGCTACAAGGGAGATTCTGTCCCATTCGGTGATGTAGCCGAACCGGTCTTCCACGGTCATCTGGCCGTCACCGTTCAGGTCACTGATGGCAGCCTCCGCCATCTGGTAGTTCTTTTCGATGGTCCATGTGCCGTTCTTCACCAGTTCGTAGGGATCATCAAGATTCAGATTTTTGACCAGCTGTTTGTTGAAGAAAATGCACGTTCCGCCCGGATGGGTGTCCAGAGCGGAGTATGCGATCAATGTAACTCCGTCGATGGTAAGGCTGTCATTGAGGACATGCAGATACCATGGCTGGCTCAGGTCAATGATCGGCAGATTGGAGGAAGCGGGTACAAACCCTTCCAGTACCAGATTGTATGCATTCTTGAATCCCAGATAGCAAAGGTCGGTATC
>SVSN01000101.1 GCA_015064285.1 Oscillospiraceae bacterium
GATTATCCCCACTCGTCAGGGTGCGTGGCAAATATGACGGGAACAACGAAGTAAAACAAAGTCAAAACAGCCGTGCCGAACTCTGCCTATATGTATGTGGCTCCAATCCTTTCGGCACGGCTGTTTAGTACATAATATTAAAATGGAAGGTCTAATATGAAGCCTTGTAAACGTGGGCATCTATATAAACGTGGGCATCTATATTATGCTAATCTTGATCCTACAGTAGGTTCGGAACAGACGGGATACAGACCGGTTTTGATAATTCAGAACAACACCGGAAACCGCCATAGCCCGACAGTCATCGTCGCTTCTGTTACAAGCAAAGGCAAATTGAAGGCGAACCTACCAACCCATTGCTATATTAACAGGATTGGTTCATGTAAACAACCGTCAGTGGTTATGCTGGAACAAATCCGCACGATTGATAAAAGTCGTTTGGAGAACTATATCGGAAAAGTCAATAAAGATACAATGAGAAAAATAGATCAAGCACTTGCAGTAAGTGTGGGTCTCACAGATATTTATTCAACAGAAAAGGAGGAAAGTTATGTTTGAAGATAAAATTGCTCAGATGAATCAGGAAACGGCAGCAGCTCGTCCTACATACATCAACGAAAAACGCACCTACACGGTCGATGAAATCCAGGATATTCTCGGCATCAGCCGTCCTACGGCATATAATTTGGTGAAGAAGGATCTTTTCAGAAGTATTCGCATTGGAGGACAAATCCGCATCTCCAAAAAGAGCTTCGATGAGTGGCTGGATCATAACGCAATCTGATTGTCAAGGATGTCACCTGTAAGCACTCCGGGTGACATCTTTGTATTATTTTCATTTTTCTCCTACAATATAGTCAAGCGAGTTCAACTTAGCTATATTGCAGGAGGTACATATCTATGGCAAACACTTGTGACATATTGCAGTCGGTAGCGACTGCAGCAAAGCCAACCGTACAGCGTCAAAAGACAAGCATTTCTGTTCCCGAAATGCGGAGACTGCTTGGGCTTGGCAAAACAGATTCCTATTGGCTGGTGAAAAAAGGCTACTTCAAAACGATCATCGCCGGTGGGCAAATGAGAATCATGCTCGATAGTTTTGAAGATTGGTATGCAGGACAGTTCCATTACAAGAAAGTAACCGGAGAAGCTCCCGGTTCCAAATGGACTGCAACAACCATGTCAGTGCAGGAAGCAGCCGATCTGATCGGTATTACAACATCATCGTTTTATGACCTGCTGAAGAAGAAACCCTTTGAGACCATCCATATTGACAACCGTACCCGCATTAACATCGACAGTTTTGATAAATGGTATGCGGAGCAAACGCACTACAAGAAAGTAACCGGAGGTGAAGATAATGGCATCAATCGTTAAACGCAAAAGCAAATATTCCGTCGTTTATACCTGTACAGACGAAAATGGTGTCAAGCGGCAGAAATGGGAAACCTTTGCTTCACAAGCAGAAGCAAAGAAAAGAAAGGCACAGGTCGAATATCAGCAGAGTACTGGAACCTTTATCGCTCCCTCCGCTAAAACTATTCGTGACCTGTTAGAGGAATATGTTTCTATCTACGGCGTGAACACATGGGCATTGTCTACATACGAAAGTCGCCGTGGTCTGATTGATAACTATATCAATCCGCTGATCGGTGACATGAAGCTGGATGCTATTACACCGCGTATTATGGATCAGTTCTACACAAATCTTCTGACTGTAAAAGCCAAACCCCGTCCATATCAGACACCCAAAAATGAGTTTCTTTCTGCCCGAACAGTCAAGGAAATTCATAAGATTCTCCGAAATGCTTTCAATCAAGCTGTGAAGTGGGAGCTTATGTCCCGAAACCCTGTTATCAACGCAACACTCCCTAAATGTGAAACGAAACCCCGTGATATATGGACAGCGGATACTCTTTTTCAAGCCTTGGAAGTCTGCGATGATGATCAGCTTGCTTTGGCGTTGAACCTTGCATTTTCCTGTTCTCTGCGTATGGGTGAGATGCTGGCATTAACTTGGGATTGTATCGACATCAGCTCCAACAGCATCGAAAACGGAACTGCCAGCATCTATGTAAACAAAGAGCTTCAGCGAGTACAGAAGGAATCACTGAACGCTTTGGACGGTAAAGGGGTAGTACGAGTTTTCCCATCCATTCTCGCATCCAAACATACAGCACTTGTTTTGAAGGAACCTAAGACGAAAACGAGTGTCCGTAAGGTATTCCTTCCTAAGACGGTGGCTGAAATGCTGGTTAAGCACAAAGCCGAACAGGACGAGCTGAAAGAGCTGTTTGGCAATGAGTATATCGACTATGATTTGGTGTTCTGCTCATCCGCCGGAACTCCAATAGAAGGACAGGTCATCAATCGGGCGTTGAATAAGTTGATTGAAGAACACGATCTGCCGAAAGTGGTGTTTCACAGTCTCAGACACAGCAGTATTACTTACAAGCTCAAACTCAACGGCGGTGATATGAAATCTGTACAAGGTGACTCCGGTCATGCACAGGTAAAAATGGTTGCCGATGTTTACTCTCACATCATCGACGAGGATCGCAGACTGAACGCACAGCGCTTCGAGGAAGCCTTTTATTCCGGTAACAAGCCGGAACCCATAGAAGAACCGAAAAAGCCTGTAGAGAGCGATGCAGAGCTTCTAATGCAGCTTCTGACCCGCAATCCTGAGATGGCAACACTGATAAAGAATCTGGCGCAAAATCTGTAGATAAAAATGCAAGGCTCATCGTTACAGGTGAGCCTTGCAGCATTTACCGCCAAACATATTGATTTGTTCACAAATCACATGGTATAATTATAATAACAGTAAGCTGCTTGTCTTGGTTTTAACCGGAGAGTAAAAACACCAGTGGTTTTGACTTCATGACTAATGCCAAATTTCAAGGTGTTAGCTAATTCAGAGCCAATTAGACCATTCAAAACAGCCTTTATTTGGTTTTATTCAGGTTTACTTAATTACCCCCTTTGACGTTAGAAAACCTATAAAAATCAAGACTTTTTTGTACTGTATTGTATTTGATTGATAGCCCGGGGGCGAACTCCTAAGCGAAACGCCGGCGGTTCAATTCCGCCCAGGGACGTTAAAAAGTGCCAGAAAGCAAGTTTTCCGGCACTTTTTATTTTGGTTGCCTTACAGTGCAGTGCTGTGGGAGGAGGACGCACGGACTGTATGCACAGGCATATGATGGGAACCGGTTACCGTAAAAACCAATCGTTCTGCTGACGGGAACGGATACCATGAAAATTTTGTTGAAATATTTGATTGCCGCATGAAACAAAATGCGTTTTCGAAACGTCAAATGAACTGCATGATATAAACAGTGGATTATGGGAGGGACGAACGTGAAGACAAAAGACAATACGACAGCACTGTATGCCCAGCAGGTTCTCGGACAGGTTCGCAAGGCCGTGGTGGGGAAAGATGCAGTACTGCTGCGGGTGCTGGCTGCCATACTGGCGAAGGGACATATTCTGCTGGAAGATGTGCCCGGTGTGGGGAAAACCACCATGGCACTGGCCTTTTCCCGGGTACTGGATCTGGAATACAACCGTGTGCAGTTCACCCCCGACGTTCTCCCCTCTGATGTGACCGGATATTCCATACCCGACCGGCAGACCGGGGAGATGCACTACCAGAAAGGTGCGATCCTGTGTAACCTGTTTCTGGCGGACGAGCTGAACCGGGCAACCTCCCGCACCCAGTCTGCGCTGCTGGAAGCCATGGAAGAGGGACAAGTGACTGTAGATGGTGTCAGTCATCTTCTCCCCCAGCCTTTTATCGTGATTGCCACCCAGAATCCCACCGGTGCCGCCGGGACGCAGATGCTGCCGGACAGCCAGATGGACCGTTTTGCTATCCGGCTGAGTCTGGGATATCCGAACCCCGCAGACGAAATGGCCATGGTTATCCACAGACAGGGGGGGAATCCCATCCGGAATCTGCAGCCGCTGATGAGTCGGAATGATCTTGCCATGCTGCAGGCAGAGGTCGAAAAAACCTATCTGCATGAAGCGGTGGTCAAGTATATTGTGGATCTGATTGTGGCGACCCGGAATTCCGAAGACATACTCCGCGGCGCCAGTCCCCGTGCCACACTGACGGTCACTGCCATGGCAAAAGCGGTGGCACAGCTTCGCGGACGGGATTATGTGGTGCCCTCCGACGTGCGGGAAGTGTTTTCCTGGACCGTTGCCCACAGACTGCTTCTTTCCTCCAAAGCGGAAGGGGCGGGGAAGACGGCAGAAGAAATCCTGAAAGACATCGTGGAGCATACCCCGGCTCCCAGAATGCGCTGATATGACCGGACGCAGAATTTGCTACATCCTTGCCATGGCAGGATGTGTGGGATTTTATATAGCCTATCAGAAATGGTTTGCCTGGATCGCTTTGCTGGCGGTACTGTTTCTGCCGTGGTTTTCACTGCTCCTGAGTCTGCGGGCCATGCTGCACCTGAAACTGAGACTGACTGCTGCGGATCGTATGGTGCAGGATGCCGATTCCATCATCCGGCTGGACCTGCACGGTGTTGGTGTCCGTCCCCCATTTGGCTGCAGAATCCGGGTCAGCAAACCCAACACCGGAGAAAACTGGATTCTGCGCTCGGGAGATGCACTGCCGACGGAGCACTGCGGCGGTCTTTCCGTGCGGGTGGAAAAGGCAAAAGTGTATGATTCCCTGGGCCTTTTCAGCATAAAGGTACGTAAACCGCCGGTCTGCATGGTTCGGGTACTGCCGGCGGACACAGATCTGCCGATTCCCGAAGAAATGTCCCGGGTTCTGGCAAGAGCATGGAAACCGAAGCATGGCGGCGGATATGCGGAAAACCATGAAATCCGGCCATACAGACCCGGTGACACGCTGAATCTGGTACACTGGAAACTGTCGGCCAAGGCAGACGCTCTGATGCTCCGGGAACCGATGGAACCGGATCAGGGTATGATGCTCCTGACCATGGATCTGTGCGGCACACCGGCGGAACTGGACAGAAAATACAGCCGGCTGATATGTTACGGACACTATCTGGTACGCCATGGTGTTGCCTTTGCCGTGACCGTCCTGACCGGAAACGGTATCGAAACATGGTTCATCCGGGAAGAATCGGAATTTGCAGATTGTGTGGACACACTGCTCTGTACGCCGTTTGCACCGGAGGGGACTGTACGCACACAGAAATACAGTGCTCCATGGCAGTACCACATAGGAGGTGAGCCGGATGAAGCATAAATCCTGGATGCAGAATCTGATCGGTGCACTGTTCGCCTTCTTTTTTTCCGTCAGTACCGTGGGGATTCTGACAACAGGCTGGGATCTGGCGGTTTCATCGGCCGTCCGGCTTCTGCTCTGGTGCGGACTGTTTTCGTCGCTGTCTGCCGTACTGTTTTATTTCCGGTACGGATGGTGCGGGATTCTGCTTTTGTCCATACGCGGTGCCTTTGCCCTCTGGCAGGACGGTGCGCTTTGGGAGCAGATGCAGACCTTTGTCTATAAAGTCAGTTCCCATTTTCACAATGTATACAGCTGGCCTGTCATCGGTTCCCACAGTACAGGGAATTTCAGCCTTCTCATGATCCTGGCTGCCTGGCTGACCGCACTCAGTGTGAGCTTCTGTATCTGCTGCCGGAAACACAGTATCATAGCCCTGCCGGCGATACTTCTGCCGCTGGTGCTGTGCCTGATTACCACGGACACCCTGCCGGATACGCCCTATCTGTTCCTTGTGATACTGGGTCTTGTTCTGCTGCTTGTTACCGACTGGGGACGAAGAAAGAATCCCCGGCAGTTTGCGTCCCATACATTGCGGACAACCATACCGGCAGCGGCTGCACTGGCCCTGCTTTTTGTCCTGTGTCCGCAGGAAATCTACGTCAATCCCACAGAAAAACTGCAGAATACAGTGTGGAACTGGTTTCAGCAGATACAGTCCACTGCCGAAAATGCGGTAAGTGAAAACATAACCGGCAGTTTTGCCTTTCAGAAACTGAATCTGAAAAACGTAGGCCCGAAAAGTGACTTTACCTACAACGTCATGCGTGTCACAGCTTCCTATGACGGAACCGCATATCTGCGGGGACGGGATTATGATGTTTACACCGGTACTGCATGGGAATCCTCCGGCAGGAGAGAAGAACTGTTCACAAGAGGGGACGATGCTTCCGGCAGCCTGACAATACATACTTCCGGTGTGGGAAACGTGATGTATATCCCCTATTATGCTGTCAATGAAGTGGTTCTGCGGGACGGCATGGCGGAAAACAGCGGAAATGCCGGAGAATACAGCTTTTCCACAGCCAAGAATCCTGTAGGGCTCACCACGGATGTTTCCCCATACTACGACCTCCCGTATGAAACATATGTGTGGGCAGGAGAGCTGGCGGCACGTATTACCCGTGAGGAACCGGATGAAAGAAGCAGAATCCAGCGGATTGCAGATTATGTCCGGAACAGTGCCGTGTATGATCGTTCCACTTCTGCCATGTCTGCCGACGCCGACGATTTTGCCAAGTGGTTTCTCACCGAAAGCGATACGGGGTACTGCGTGCATTTTGCCACAGCCGCTGCGGTTCTGCTGCGTGCTGCCGGGATTCCCGCACGGTATGTGGAAGGGTACATGGTTTCGTGCCAGGCAGACGAGCAGGTGCCTGTTACCAACCAGGAAGCACACGCGTGGGTGGAGTATTATGATTCCCATGCCGCTGTATGGAGAATCCTGGAAGCGACACCGGCTGCCGGAAGTCTACCGGATGGGGAGAGCGCAGAAGAAAACGAATCTGCACAAACCGAACCGGAAACAGAGACAGCCGATGGATCGTCAACAGACGAACAGACACAGGAACAGCAGAATGAAACAGAAGCATCCGAGCCCATGGATCTTCCCGGAAATACGGATGCGGGGAATGAAAACGCAGGAACGGACGGAAACGTCGGCACGGGAGCAGGTTCTTCCGGCGGGATCGGGTCAGATTCTGCGGAAAACGGAGGCGGAACGGCACAGAGAGAACCCTTTGTGATGCCGGAATGGGTGGATGAGGCAGTGTGGATTCTGCTGGCGCTGCTGATGATCCCGGTACAGGGAAGCATCCGGATCCGGATAAAACAGAGATACTGGAACAGGGGGACACCAAATGAGATGGCCATCCGCCGCTGGAGACAGTCTGTTCGTCTGGCTGAGCTGACCGGTATGGAGATGCCCGATGTTCTGGAAACACTGGCGCTGAAAGCAAAATTCAGTCAGCATACTCTCAGCGATCGGGAACTGGAGACATTCACCCTGTTCCGGCAGCAGGTTCTGCAGACTGTTGATGGGATGCCATGGTACAGAAAGGTTTTTCTGCGGTGGATTCTGGCTGTGGGATAAAGGAAACAAATACAGGGAGATATTATGAAAAACTACTGCGGAAAAGACTGCGGAGCCTGTGCTGTGAGAGAAATGGAAAACTGTCCGGGCTGCAGCCATATTGCGGATTTCGGGGGATGTGAAATTGCGTCCTGCTGTACGGAAAAAGGACACGAAAGCTGCGCAACCTGTACCCAGCGCTCCTGGTGTCCTACTTTACGGAAAGCGGTATCCATGCCAAAATACCGGCGGGAGAAGGCGGAATCGGAACAGGCGGCGGCGCAGGAACTGCGGAAAGAAGCGGCCGTTATGGTAAAGTGGTGTGTCACTTTGTTCTGGCTTCTTCTGGTACTGGAAGCTGTGGGTATATTGGAAACCATCTTCGAAAATACACCGCCGATGCCGTATATCCTGACCGGGATCAGCACACTGTTGTTTCTGATGAAGGCGTTTTTTCTCCTGAAGCTGCGTCCGAT
>SVSN01000102.1 GCA_015064285.1 Oscillospiraceae bacterium
TACAATTTCCGGCGTAGAAAGGCAAAGCTGAAGGGCCTGCCGCCTGCTATTTACAGACAACAAGCCCTTTCGGTAGCTTGAACAGTTTTTGTTCTATATTTTTGTCTAACTTTTTGGGGTCAATTCAGTTTGTGCGGGTCATATTTTTTCTGCTCTGTTCGGAAACGTATGGACACAGCATAAATGATACCAAATTTATTTTGATTTATAAGAAATCTATTGCAATCTGCCTGTTTTTGTAGTATACTGTATTCAATATTTCATGTAATTACACAAAGGAGAACTCCATGAATACCAAACGACTGCTTACACTTCTGTTGGCGGCGCTTCTGCTGGCAACTTCCTGCGGCAATGCGGGGACAGGCGAAACCGAATCTGTATCGGGAGATACTGCTCCTGTGGAAACGGAACCTGTGGAAACCGAGATTCCGGACGGCCTGCCGGATACGGATCTGGAAGGGTACAACTATGTAATGTGCATCAACGGGAACGAAGAACGGGTTGCACAGACCTGGGTGGAAGAACTGAACGGGGAAATCATCAACGACGCGGTGTACAACAAGCTGATCGCTGTGGAAGAACGGTTCAACACGGACATCACCCAGTCCGAACTGGCACAGGAAGAGGATAAGGTAGATACGATCAAAAAGAGCATTCTGGCCGGGGACGATGCTTTTGATCTTGCCCAGGGACATGATATCAGTATGGCCCAGGCTTCTCTGGAAGGTTTGTTCTACAATCTGTACGATGTTCCCCATCTGGATTTCTCCAAGCCCTGGTGGCCGGTTGCTACCACCGAATCCATGACGGTTGCCGGACAGATGTACATGATGTTCAACAACATTTCCTACAACAACCTGGCGTCCACCCGTATCATGTTCTTCAACAAGGAAATGATGACCGATATGGGTATGGAATTCCCGTATGAACAGGTTTATGAAGGCACCTGGACACTGGATTCCATGCAGGTTCTGGTGGATCAGGGGTATGTGGATACCAACGGCAACGGCGCAAAGGATCTGGACGACAAGTTCGGCTATATTTCCTGGGACCACTTCTATGCGGTTATGGAACCCTTCAAGCTGGAACCTTACCAGAGAGATGCGGACGGCAACCTGTTCTACAGCTTTGATCTGGACCGGATGATGACCCTGACGGAAAAGATGTATGCCCTGATGTTCGGTACCGGCGGGTATATGAACGATGACGTGGACAACAATACCTTTGACGTATTCACCCAGGGGAACGCAATGTTTATCTATGCGCCTTTCTCCTATGCCATCACCATGTTCAGCTATGGCGATGTGGTATACGGGATTCTGCCCATGCCCAAGATGGATGAAAAGCAGGACGGCTACTACGGCGGTTCCACTGACAGACCTCTTGCGATTCCGATCACTGCGGCTGCCCATCTGGACACTACCGGTCTGGTCACCGAAGCTCTGAACGCTGAAGGATACAAGAAGGTATTCCCGGCGTACTATGAAACCGCTATGAAGAGCCGTTACGCCGACCAGACTGACGACGCAGCTATGATGGAACTGATCCACGACAATGTGATTATCAGCTTCACCTACCTGTTCGGGGAATACAAGAGCGCGTACAATATCATGTTTGAAAACCTGTTTGCCGTGGCTACCCCCGGTACCGACGTGGCATCCTGGGCGGCCAAGAACGAATCCTCCCAGATTGCCCATGTGGAAAAGCTGCAGGCTTTCTTTGATGAACACAAAGGCGAATAAGTATACATAACGGACATTTTCAGACGGGAGAAGGATTATGAAAAAGAAAATTCTGGCGATGCTGCTGGCAGCGTTGATGTTTGCATCCTACGGCTGCGGCAATGCGGATACGGGCACGGAAGGCGGAGATACCACCTCTGCAGACACCAATGCGGCTGTGGAAGAAACTGAGGAAACCCTTGATCCCGCGGAAGCGGACGATCTGCCCACCGACTGCAAGGATTACGAAGGCACCGAATTTGTGGTCATGTACCGTGACCGCACCGGTGAGTCCGTAACATGGCAGACCTGGGACGTATACACGGAAGAACTGAACGGCGAACGGATCAATGACGCTGTATTTGAAAGAAATCTGGCGATTCTGGACCGGTTTGGCGTGAAGGTGACGGAAATGCAGGTGACCGACCGTCTGAATACAGCAAAAAAGCTGATCCAGAGCGGGGACAGCACTTTCGACCTGTTCCAGGACCAAACCCAGAACCAGAGTCAGCTGGTCATTCAGGGCTATGTGCTGAATATGTCCGAGATTGAGTACATTGACTTCTCCAAGGCATGGTGGGATTCCACGGCTATCGAGGGGATTTCCATCGGTGACAAGATTTACTACGGCATCGGCGACAGCCAGCTCAACGGGAAGAAATGCACCTGGGTTGTTCTGTTCAACAAGAGCCTGACCGCCAATGCGGGAATCACGGATCTGTACGATACCGTCAAGGAAGACAAGTGGACGCTGGAACTGTTCAACCAGTATGGGGAACAGATGGCGCAGGATACCAACGGTGATGGAGAAATGACCTGGGGTACCGATGTGTTCGGGATCGGTTTGCAGAACGAAGTGGTACTGCCTCTGCTGCTGGGCAGCGGGGAAAAGCTGATCGACATCCAGGAAGACGGCTCCTACACCTATAATATGTCCAACGCCAACGTAGTGGACGCCATGGAACAGATCCATGCGTTCATGAACAGCGGCAATCACATCATGAACTGCAACCTGGCCGGGGAATACAAGGACAACTGGGTGGAATTCCGGAACCTGTTCATGTCTGACCAGATCGGCTTCTTCATGGGTCCTCTGTCTGCCGTTACTCTGGTGGGCGGCGATATGCAGTCCGACTTCGGGATCCTGCCCTTCCCCAAGCTCAATGCGGCACAGGACGGTTACTACTCTACCTTCCAGTACAACAATGCGGACGCCATTTCCGTTCCCAAGACCTGCGGGGACACCAGGCGGGTGGGTATGCTGACCGAAGCCTATGAAATGTACGCCCACACCACCATTATGCCGGCGTATTATGACTACACTCTGACCCTGCGGAATGCAAGAGATACCGCTTCCGGCGAAATGCTGGACATCATCTTCGGCTCCCGGAACTTTGATATTTCCTTTGCCTTCAACAGCACCACCGGGCTGCAGACTTTCCTGCAGGATAACGTAATTGCATCCACGTTCAGCTATGCTTCCAAGGAAGCCTCCAACCGTGCCAAGGTGGAAAAGGCCATCGGCGATATTCTGGAAGCGGTAGCCGGACTGGAAGAATAACGGAATTATGATAAACTCTGTTCCTCGGATGAGTGATACGCATCAGAAAATTATAGATGCCATTGTCCGGAAAGCGGAAGCAGTATGTCCGGAGTCCCTTGCTCTGATCGGTGTGTACGGATCTTTCGCTACGGGAGATACCTATGCAAAATCCGATCTGGATCTGCTGATTCTGATTCATGACGAAAAGGGCAGGGTGCTGGCGGATGGGTTTGTTCTGGACGATACCGGAATCGGGTACGATATTTACTGTACCACATGGGAATCCCTGGAAGCGGACGCGGCCTGCAGTCATGCCCATATTGCCAAGCTGATGGATGCACTGCTTGTCTATGTAAAAGATCCCGGTGCGGTCAGCCGGCTGGAAGCACTGCGTGAGAAGGCACGGGAGATTCTTGCTTCTGACGCACGGTTTGCAAAGGCGCAGGCTCATATGACGGAAGCCAAAAGGTGGTTTGCCGAGTGTTTTCTGACCGATTCCCTTTCTCAGATCCGTCTCTATTCCGGTGCCGTGGTCGAAGAGCTGTTTGATGCACTGATGCTGTTCCATGGCCGGTATTTCCGGAAAGGGGTCAAGAGAACCTTTGCGGAACTGGCGGAACTGCCGCTGTCCTTTGATCCGGAAGAGCTGATCATGGCGGTGATCCGTGCAGGGACAGTGGAAGAAATCCGGCAGGTACTGACGGTACTTCTGAAAACGGTGCAGGCCTGTCTGGTTATGCCCGGGGAAAGGGAAGAGCCTTCTTCGGAGAATCTTTCAGGAACATATGAGGAAATGTTTTCCAACTGGCGCAGCAAAATGGAAGCGGCGGCGGAGAACGGAGATCTGTTTTCCTCGTTCATGAATATGGTATCCGCACAGTTCATGCTGGAAGATGTTGCGGCTTCCGTCCGTATCCGGAAGCCGGACATGATGGCATCGTTTGATCCTGTGGATCTGCCGGGAAATGCGGCGGTTTATGACGATATGCTCCGACAGTATCGGGAGGAATACCGGAAAGCGGGGATCACACCGAAGCATTACGCCGATGTGGATGCCTTTCTGGATGCATACGGAAAAGAAAACTGAATAAAAAGTGAAAACCGGGCTGTCCCAGAAGGATGACCCGGTTTGCTTTTGTTTTACGGAATGTCTTCGGCAGAGAGGGCGGCGGACCGGTGGGCACGGCACCGGTTGAAATAATCGTCCAGCGGCTCGATTTCAAACTCTTTCACGATATCCCATACCGTTTTGTCGGTGCCTTCATAGGTGAGCATCACCGCACCGATGTGGCCGGGATCGTGGATGGTGAGCAGATTGCCGTATTTTTCCTTGGCGGCACGGAATTTACCGTCTGCCCTGTTGTGGTCGATGTGAGCCAGCATATAGTCCAGATTGACGGTGCCGGTGATATAACGCTGGTAATTGGTGGAGGTAAACTGTTCTTCGCCGAAGGGGTTCAGCACACGGCACTGATCTCCGCAGACCGCTCCGGCAAAGTAGGCACGGCAGTTGTATGCCCACTCCTGCTGTACCATACCGCCGTGATACATGGAGGAGAAGAGGATCAGCTGGGGTTTCTGCACGGCATAACGGCGCATCAGCTCCATATAATTGAGGTCAAAACAGATGGCGCATCCTACCCGGCCGAAATCCAGTTCGAACACCGGGGCTTCGGTGCCGTAGGCGATTTCCCCCTTGTCCAGTTCAGAGGGAACCAGATGATTTTTGTTGTACACACCTGCTACATTGCCGTCACGGCCTATGATTTGGGTGCAGTTACGGAAAGGGTTCACATTTTCTTCCGGCAGATACCGGCAGGCGGAATAGGCGATATAACAGTGATGCTTCCGGGCGGTTTCGCTGAGAAAATCCCGGATCCTGTCGCCACGGACACGATAGTATTCCTTGCGCTGTTCCATGGGGAAGGCAGGAAAACGGTCACAGGCTTCCGGCAGAACGATCAGGTCGGGCTGGTCCGGCAGAACTTCCCGCAGCTGGGCGGCCAGATAATTCTGCATCTGCAGGACATGGGCTTCGTAATCACCGCCAAAGGGGGCAGTGGGTGCGGGATATCCCAGCAGACTGATTCTGACGTGTTTTGCCATTATAGGTGCCTCCTTTCGGTTACGGCCGAATATTGGGGTAATAGTCCAGATGATCCACGATTTTTCGCATGGCGTGGAGCAGGGGCTGACTCTGGGTGGAAAGAGAATCGTACCGGTCTACGCACAGGATCATATTGCAGCCGAAAGCAAATCCCAGCGTGCGGTGTCTTTTGTTGTGGGTTCCGCCGGAAAGAAACAGGAAGGGTATATCCAGTTCCCCTGCCAGCAGCTGGGTGGTGCGCAGATTGTCCAGTTCTTCTTCATCGGAATTGCCGGCTGTGACGATTTTCACCACATCCGCACCCCGCTTTTTCTGCTCAAAGGCGATCCGCAGTACTTCCTCCGCCGGGGTATATTTCAGCACATGGGAGGACATAAGCACCTCGCCCCCCGCTTCATGAATTCTGTCAATCAGGCGGCGCTGTTTGTCAACGGCACCGGGGTCCATAGTCAGCTGGATGGGATCGGGACAGAAGAAATCGCCGATCACGTCTGCCAGCGTGGCACCCTGCCGGATAAGCGTTACAAGACCGTCCGCCAGTTCATCGTCGGTCATCCCCTGATTTTGGGCGCCACGGTAATTGGTAACATATACCGGCTTTCCGCACATCTGGGCAAACAGATTCCGCATAGTTTTGTCATCCCGGTATTGCCGTTCCATCTGACACTGCTGGAAGCCATAGGCATCGCAGCCGTCAAAAGCGGCATTCCGGATGGTCAGCATGGCGTCTGCCGGGGTACGCGCCTGAATCATACAGGTCAGAAGGGGGCGGGACTGGTTCAGAAACGTAGGTTTATTCTGCATGGCTGTACCTCACCCTCTGTTCATGGCATTTCTGCCGCCGTCGATCAGTATGTTGGTGCCGTTGATGAACTGGCCTTTGTCGGATGCCAGAAACAGAACCAGATCGATGATTTCCTGGGGATCTGCGGCCCGGCCCATCAGGGTTTTCATATTTGCCATGGCAGGACGGGTCATCACGGGACCTGGGGATACGCAGACACATCGTACATTGTGGGGCGCACCGGCTTTGGCAACGGATTTGGTCAGACCGTACATGGCGCCGCTTTTGGCTGTTCCGTATTCCACGCCGTAGCCGTCCCCTTCTTCCCCGGTGATGGAACCGATGTTGATGATCAGGCCGCTTTTCTGTTCCCGCATCTGCTTCATGACGGCATGATCGAAATACATCTGGGCACGGAGGTTTACATCTAGTCCCCAGTCAAACACTTCGATGGGAACATCCGGGAACTCCGGATACTGTCCCCGGTCTACCTGCAGCATCCGGACAGCGGTACCCCCTGCGAAATTGCACATCAGATCGATGGAGCCGAATTCGGCCACAGCACGGTCACGGGCAGCGCATACCTGGGCATAATCCCGTACATCGCAGAGCATACCTACTGCACGGCCGGCGCCTTTGGCATTGATTTCTGCCGCTTTTTCCATCAGCACAGCTTCGTTGATGTCACACATCAGTACATTTCCGCCCTCGGCTGCCCAGCACTGTGCCAGAAGCAGCCCCATACCGGAGGCGGCACCGGTGGAGATGGCGGTTTGATTCTGGAATTGCATAAGGATTCTCCTTTCAGAGGCAATAGTTCGTATATGTTCAGTATACCATAGGGGAAAACCGTTGTAAAGACGGCGGAAAAAGAAAATATCTGAAATTTTTTTAGGAAATCTGAACCTTTTTCGTCCAGAAACGGTTATGATAGATGTGTACACAAAGGATACGGAAAGGAGTGGTCGGATGGACAGGCTGGAAGCTGTGATCCGGGAGAACACCGGATGGCTGTATGCCTTTCTGCGTGGTAAGACCGGCAGCAGAGAAACCGCAGAGGATCTGGTGCAGGAAGTGTGGCTGCGGGTGTTTCGCAGCTGGAGCGGGTACCGGGAAGACGGAAAGCTGCGGGCATGGCTGAAACGAATTGCCGGAAACGTATACCTGAACCATATTGCCGGCGGTGCGCCATGGATCTGTCTTTCCCTGGATGGATGCGGTGAAGACGAGGATCCCCTGGCAGACATTCTGACAGACGGGGTCACCGCGGAAGACCTGGTACTGGAAAAATCATTGACGGAAGAAGTGCTTGCAGCACTGGCAAAGCTGCCGGAGAACCAGCGGCAGGTGCTTACATACCGGTATCTGTTCGACATGACCATTCCAGAGGTAGCAAAAAGGCTGGA
>SVSN01000015.1 GCA_015064285.1 Oscillospiraceae bacterium
GCCGATTCCAGACGATACAAAACGGAAGTGGTCAGCATGAACGAAACGGGACTGGGCGGCTACCGGGAAATTACCTTTATGGTGACCGGCGAAGGTGCCTACTCCCGGCTGAAGTACGAAAGCGGCGTGCACAGAGTACAGCGGGTGCCGGAAACGGAAACGGCCGGCCGGATCCATACATCCACCGCATCTGTGGCGGTTCTGCCGGAAGCGGAAGACGTGGAAATCGAGATCAACCCCGCCGATCTGGAAATTGAAACCATCAAATCCAGCGGTGCCGGCGGACAGCACGTCAATAAGACGGAATCTGCGATCCGCATGATCCATAAACCCACCGGCATTGTTATCGAATGCCAGGACGAACGCAGCCAGTTCAAGAATAAGGATAAAGCACTGAAGCTTCTGAAAACCAAGCTGTATGATATGAAGCTGCAGGAACAGAATGACAAGATCGCCAGCCAGCGCCGTTCCCAGGTGGGGACAGGGGATCGCAGCGAGCGGATCCGTACGTACAATTACCCCCAGAGCCGGATCACGGATCACCGGATCGGCTATACCAGCCACAGTATGGAATCGTTCCTGAACGGCGAGATTGACGATATGATCGATGCTCTGGCAACGGCGGAAACCGCGGAAAAGCTTCGTTCCAGCGGCACCAATGAATAGGCGGGTGCCTAAAATGAAATGTAAAATGATGAAGACGGAAATTTACTCTTTGCTGGATGGCGACAGCAGCGAAGCCATTGCGAAAGCGGCGGAATATATCCGAGCCGGGGAGCTTGTCGGCATCCCGACGGAAACGGTGTATGGTCTGGCAGGCAGCGCCCTGTATGCGGAAGCGGCAGTGAAAATTTATACTGCCAAAGGAAGACCCAGCGACAATCCTCTGATTGTCCATATTGCGGAACCGGCGGATGCCGAACAGATCGCATATACCACGCCGCTGTATTATGCGCTTGCCGAAAAATATATGCCCGGGCCGCTGACCATTATTCTTCCCAAAAAAGCAGTGATTCCCGATACGGTTTCCGGAGGACTGCAGACGGTGGCTGTCCGCTGTCCGTCTCATCCGGCTGCCAGAGAGCTGATCCGGGTTTCCGGACATCCCATTGCGGCACCCAGTGCCAACAGTTCCGGGAAGCCTTCCCCCACCACAGCGGCTCATGTCTATGAGGATCTGCAGGGGAAAATCCCGCTGATTCTGGACGGCGGCGCCTGCAGTATCGGTGTGGAATCCACTGTCATTGCCCTGAACGCACAGGGAGACGGCTGTATCATCCTGCGTCCCGGCGCCATCACCCGGGAAATGCTGGAAACCGTCTGCGGAAACGTTGCCGTGGCGGAAGCCGTGACCGATCCGGGAAAAGCGGGTGACAAACCCCAGTCGCCCGGCATGAAATACAAGCATTATTCTCCGAAATGCAGCGTGATTCTGGTGGATGCCCCTACGGATGAAGCGTTTATCGAGTATGTGAACCGGAACGGACAGGGGAAGTTCGGTGTACTGGCTGTGGAAGAAGAAACCGATCGGTTTTCCACAGGAACTGTCCTCAGCTTAGGAAAACGGGAGGAAGAAGCCGAGCATGCCAGACGGCTGTTTGCCTTGCTGAGACAGGCGGATGACATGGAACTGGAAACCCTGTATGTACGCCTGCCTGCCCGGAATGGCATTGCACTGGCCTCCTATAACAGAATCATCCGGGCCGCCGGCGGAGAGATCGTAAAATTATCCTGACATATGCAGGAAAGACAGAGTACTGAAATGTGTGTATAAATCCTGCAAGAAAGAATATTATAAACATCGACAGAGGAAAATATGCCTAAGAAAAAGAATGATAAACCCGCGGAACCTCTTGTGCCGGCTGTGATTCAGGATCAGCCGATTACGGAAACCATCGAAAAGAACTACATGCCGTATGTCATGACGGTGATCGTTGCCCGGGCAATTCCGGAAATAGACGGTTTCAAGCCGTCCCACCGGAAGCTGCTGTACACTATGTATAAAATGGGACTGCTGACCGGCGCCAGAACCAAGAGTGCCAATGTGGTCGGCCAGACCATGCGTCTGAACCCCCACGGGGACATGGCCATTTACGAAACCATGGTGCGTCTGACCCGGGGCAACGAAGCGCTGCTCCATCCGTTTGTGGATTCCAAAGGGAGTTTCGGGAAGCAGTACAGCCGGGATATGGCGTTTGCCGCTCCCCGTTACACGGAAGTGAAGCTGGATCCGTTCTGTGCGGAGATCTTCGGCGGCATCGACAAGGATGCTGTGGAAATGGTTCCCAACTATGACAACACCATGCAGGAACCCTCGCTGCTGCCCACATCCTTCCCCAATGTGCTGGTATCTCCCAACACCGGGATCGCGGTAGGGCTTCAGTCCAACATCTGCTCCTTCAATCTGGCGGAGATCTGTGACGGGACGATCGCGCTGCTGAAGAATCCGGCCACCACTGTGGATAAACTGATGGATATCATCGTGGCACCTGATTTTGCGGGCGGTGCCAATCTGATATACGACAGAGAACAGATGAAGAAAATCTACGAAACCGGCAGCGGCTCCTTCCGGCTTCGTGCCAGATATGCCTTCGATAAGCAGAAAAGCTGTATTGAGATCCTGCAGATTCCCTATTCTACCTCCATTGAAATCATCCTGAAGCGGATCATGGATCTGGTGAAGGAAGGGAAGATCAAGGAGATCACCGACGTGCGGGACGAAATCGACCTGTCCGGCTTCAAGCTGACCCTGGATGTGCGCCGGGGAACCGATCCGGATGCGCTGATGGCCAGACTGTACAAGCTGACAACACTGGAAGATACATTTGCCTGCAATTTCAATGTGCTGATCGACAAAACGCCCCGGCTGCTGGGGATCCGTTCGATCCTGCTGGAATGGATCCGCTTCCGTATGCGCTGCGTCCGCCGGGAGCTGACCTATGATCTGGGAAAGAAACAGGACAAGCTCCACCTGCTGCGCGGGCTTGGCAAGATCCTGCTGGATATCGACAAGGCCATCCGTATTGTCCGGGAAACGGAAAAGGAAGCGGATGTGGTGCCCAGACTGATGGAAGGCTTCACCATTGACGAAATTCAGGCGGAATACATTGCGGAAATCAAGCTGCGTCACCTGAACCGGGAGTACATCATTGAGCGGATCCGGGAAATTGAGTCTCTGCAGAAAGAGATCGCCGACCTGGAAGCCACCATCGGGGATGACCTGCGGGTGAAGGAGCTGATTATCAAGCAGCTGCAGCAGATCAAAAAGAAATACGGCAAGCCTAGAAAAACCCAGATCATTTATGCCGACGACATTCCGGAAGTACCGGACGAAGAACCGACGGAAAGCTACGCCGTGTATGTGGTGCTGACCAAGGAAGGGTATTTCAAGAAGATCACCCGTCAGTCTCTCCGGGTGGCGGATGAACAGAAGCTGAAAGACGGGGACGAGATCGCCAATGCCGAAGAAACCGACAACACGGCAGAACTGCTCTTCTTTACGGATAAGGCGCAGGTATACAAAGCCAAAGTGGATGATTTCGACACCACCAAAGCCTCTGCGCTGGGGGACTATATTCCCGCCAAGCTGGGGATGGAAGATGACGAGCATCCTGTCATGATGAAGGCGCTGAAGGAATATAACGAAAACCACCATATGATATTCCTGTTTGCCAACGGAAAGGGCGTACGGGTGCCGGTCACTGCCTATGAAACCAAGAACAACCGGAAGAAACTGACCGGAGCGTTTTCGGATGCCTCTCCTGTGGTGGCTGTGATCTATGAAGGCGGCGAACCCATGGATCTGCTGCTGGTGAACAGTGCTGACAAGGGGATCCTGCTCTCGTCCGATCTGATCTCCGTCAAGACCACCAGAAGCTCCCAGGGAATCACTCTGTTTACCATGAAGGATACCTTTGATGTAACCGATGTGCGGTACGGACACAGTCTGGCTGCCATGGAAGGTGTACAGAAGCTGCGCAAGAACAAGGTACCCGCAACAGGGATCGCGTTATCCACGCTGGGCGAGCAGATGAAGCTGGAATAAGCCGTTTTTGAACGGATTTGACCGGAAAACAGAATCAAAAAGTGCGGTAAGTGTAAATTCGATGTGAATAAGCACCTGCCGCACTTGCATTTTCGGGCTTTTTCCAGTATAATAGGAACTGCAAACGCCGGACCGGAATTGTGTGCTGTATTTTGTATTTAATGTAAGGTCCGTATCTTGAAAGGCAAACGATACATGAAAAAACATCCCGGACTGAAAATACTCTGC
The DNA here is from genome assembly GCA_015064285.1 of Oscillospiraceae bacterium. Classification (GTDB taxonomy): domain Bacteria; phylum Bacillota; class Clostridia; order Oscillospirales; family CAG-272; genus UMGS1696. The sequence goes on from SVSN01000015.1 coordinate 4,274, forward strand.
GGTGTTCTGGCATTGCTGTCCGCTCTGACCGTAACGGTTCTGGCAGCTTCTTATGACAGCTCGGAAGACCCCATTATTTCTCTCAGTTACCTGACCAATGTGTTCCGTCCTTCTATTGAGAAGGATTACGAAGAAAAGATCGCGGCGCTGGAAGCACGGATCGACACTCTGACCCAGGGGAACTATGCCCCACCGGAAACCGAACCGGAACCGGAGACCGAACCGGAAACCATGCCTGTACCGGAACAGACGGCATCCGTAACCTATGAAGTTGTGCAGATGAAATACGGCGATTGTCTCTTTGCGGCAGGTGCTGTGGATATCATGCTGCGTGCCGGTTCCGCCATCTGTATTGCACCGGACGCCACACAGGGGATTTCCGATTATACGGAAGGGGCGGAGATCTATAACGGCGAGAGCCTCACAAAGAATCATATGTGTCTGATCCCCAGAGGCGACGGACGCGGTATCATGGCGACAGCCGAATCGGTTTATATTATGGTGAGAGGAGATTACAGCCTTGTCGAATCCTAATCCTGAAAAGATGCCCCGGCATAAGAGAACCCGGGAAGAACGCAAGAAACTGATCGTGCGGATTCTGGCCCTGTTTATGGCCATTCTGATGGTGGCAGGGGCGGCATATTATGCCATCTATCTGATGACCCTGTCTGTCTCTGCGGCAGATCCTGCTGCCCAAACTGAAATCATGGACACATCCTCGCTGAACGACAGCGGGGATGTTCCTGTTCGTGTGGGACTTATGTACGGCGACGGGGTGACTGTGGGGTTTGAAGTTACCTCATCAAACGGATTTACACTGGGTATCACGGAAACCGAAGGAAACTGCACCTTCACGCCCATCTGGGATCTGACCGTCTCCAAAGTGGCAGCGACCACGGACGGGAATCTGTCCAAAAGCCACATGACCTACGCGGTGGCATACAGTGCTGCCGACGCCGTTGTGGGCGGATTCCATGTCCAGGTGGACTGTGACCGGTACAACAGAGACGAATACACTGCCATGCTGCAGAAAGCGGAACGGGATCTGGCGGCATACGGTCTGGATGTGATCCCGGCGTACGTCTATACGGGATACACCATCCGTGCCGGTGTGTTCACCACCCGTTCCGAAGCGGAAAAGTGGGTGGATGTTGTCAGAACCGTTTTCCCGGAAGAAACGGTGTATGTTACCGGTGCAAGCAATGCTTCCGTGTCTCTGATCGATCCGGAGACGGATGAGATTCAGTTTGAGTATGACTGCGGCGGACAGACGGAACTGGGACTGATGGCAAAAGAAGATGCCAACGGCAATACATACATGAAAACGCCGGCCGCCAACGTGTATGACGGGATTTTTGTGTTTTCCCGTTATAACAACGGTAAAACCGACGGTGTTGCTCTGACCAATATTCTGTCCCTGGAAGCCTATATTGCCGGCGTGGTGCCTTATGAAGTGTCCAACGAATGGCCGGTGGAAACGCTGAAAGCCTTTGCCATATCGGTACGCTCCTTTACCCTGACCCACAGAAACCGCCACAGTGATTCCGGATTTGATCTGTGCAACAATGTCCATTGTCAGGTGTACAAAGGAGCAGGGCGGGTCAATCCCAATGTGATGGCGGCTGTAACCGGCACAACCGGGCAGGTCATGACATATAATGGAGAGATAGTGACTGCGTATTATTCGTCCAGTATGGGCGGTACAACCGTCAGTGCCAAGGATGCCTGGGGAGGGGATATCCCCTATCTGCAGGCCAAGGAAACGCCCTGGGAAGACTATATGCATCACGAAAATGCCTTCTGGATCGTGGAGATGACACCCGGTGAGCTGGCAGAACGGCTGCGGCAGGCCGGGCATGCTGTCCGCGGGGAAGTGAAGGATATCCGGATCGTGTCTCTGGCGGAGAATTCCACGTATATAAAAGTGCTGGAAGTTACGGACAGTGCCGGGAATACCGTGCGGATCTCCGGATCGGATGCGGTACGGACATCGCTGACTCCTGCAGTAAAAAGCGCCAATTTTGTGGTGGGACGGGGCAGTGTGGAATATACGGAAACCACCGTTTCTGCCGGAACCGATATGGAACCGGAACAACCCATCGTCAACCGCAGACCAGCAGCGGACAGCACAACGAAATATGACAAGGATTACGGGTATATCAACCTGTACGGCTACCATATCATCACCGAAGAAGGGGAATATGTGTCAGATATCGACTTTTCTGTGACCCTGATGACCGGCAGCGGAGAACAGGTGTATGAACGGCAGGATATTTTCGTTCTGTCCAGCGAAAGTGCGGAAGCCTTCACCGGCGAAACCTCTGTCCCAACGGAAGACGAAAGCGAAACGGAAGAAGAAACACATATCACCGAAACGCTGGATAAATCCACGGAGACAACACTGTATAAAGTGGCGTATGCCGCTTCCCCCAACAACTTTATTTTTGTGGGGAAAGGCTGGGGCCATGGGGTTGGCATAAGCCAGTACGGTGCCTATGACCTGGGGAACCGGGGCTACACTGCAGAACAGATTCTGCGGGCCTATTTTGACGGGATCCAGCTGGTACCTTACCATTCTGTGGGGGCGTATGCCGGCCGGTGAACCGCAGAACCGACAGCAAGGAGTTACTAATGAAGAAGAAATCGAAATATACGGCAACTCTGTATGCCTGTTACCTGGGGTATATCACGCAGGCGATTGTTGTAAACCTGGCGCCGCTGTTTTTTGTGATATTCCAGAACCGGTTCGGGGTGACATATACGGAACTGGCCAACCTGGTGTTGATCACTTTTGTGGTACAGGTCGTCACGGATGCCGCCATGATCAGGCTGACCGGCGTATTCGGATACCGGCGCAGTGCGGTGGCTGCCCATGTTTTTGCAGCTGCGGGGCTGGCCGGACTTGCAGTACTGCCCTACATGATGCCGCCGTATTACGGAATCCTGATCTCGGTCATGGTGTATTCGGTAGGGGGCGGTCTGACGGAAGTGGTGATCAGTCCTATTGTGGATGCACTGCCCGGAGACGCCAAAGCTTCTGCCATGAGTCTGCTGCATTCTTTCTATTCCTGGGGGCAGATGCTGGTGGTGATCCTGACAACGGTGATTCTGGCCGTGATCGGGGACGGCAACTGGCGGTATATTCCACTCTTTTGGGCGCTGATCCCGGCGTTCAACCTGTTCAACTTCATGCGGGTGCCGATCGTGGAAGTGTCTGAGGAACAAAAGACGGCGGGAATCGGAACCTTCCTCCGTTCTCCGATTTTTCTGATTGCACTGCTGTTGATGATCTGCGGCGGCGCATCGGAACTGGCTATGGCACAGTGGGCGTCCCTGTTTGCCGAGCGGGCGCTGGGGGTACCGAAAATGCTGGGCGATCTGCTGGGGCCCTGCCTGTTTGCCCTTTGTATGGGTATCGGCAGAACCGCATACGGGATTCTGGGAGATACAAAAGTCAATATCGAAAAAGCGCTGATGGCGTCTGCCGGTCTGACGGTCGTTTGTTATCTGGTGACAGTGTTTGTATCGGTACCGGCGGTGGCTCTTCTGGGATGTGCCTGCAGCGGCTTCGGCGTAGCGCTGATGTGGCCGGGTATCCTTTCCTATACCTCGCAGAAATATAATTACAAAGCCGGGCCGGTACTGTTCAGTCTGCTGGCACTGGGCGGCGACACAGGCTGTTCCCTGGGCCCGTGGGTAGCCGGTCTGGTTTCCGATCTGTATATTGCAGCCAACGGATCTGCAGTGTCAGCGGAAAGCCAGGCGATCCGTTTCGGCATTCTGGCGGCGGTGGTTTTTCCGCTGCTGATGCTGGCGCTGGTGGCGATCATGCGGAAACTGGGGAGCAGCCGAAAGATATAACGGCATCCTCTGCCGCATTCCGTTTTTTGCAGCAATAAAAAAGTCTGTTCTTCATATGAAAAACAGACTTTTTGTTATGTTGGAGGTATGGCAGTTTATGCCTGCGCCAGGGCTTCTTCCAGAGCGGCAGCCAGCTGGTCACCGCAGGAGGTGGGCTTGAAACCGCAGGTGTTTCCCTTCAGCAGAGAAATGACCCGGGCAGCTTCCATACCTTCCACCAGCTTGGCGATGGCTTTCAGATTGCCGTTGCAGCCGCCGGTGTACTTTACATTGGTGACGATCCCGCCTTCCAGTTCAAAATCAATTCTGGAGGAGCAGGTACCTTTTGTTTTGTAAGAATACTGCATTTTACTTGTCCTTTCTGTTGACCGGTTCAGTTGGAGCCGCCGCCGGTGATTTCAGCCTGAGATGGCGGTTCTTTCAACGTGACGGAACCGGAAACGGCGGTAAGCTCAAAACGATTGTTGCTGGAGATGTTTTGTACAAAACTGTTGCCGAGATTGTTTTCGTTGACGATGACCGAACCATTGTCCAGGGCTATATTAAAGTTCAGGGAACCAATGCTCTGGTTGGGTCTTAACATCATATCCACAGTAGCACAGTCAATGGTGGTAATCGGCAGCGTAGTGCGATATCCGACAAACTGCAGATTACTGCACTGGATGTTGCAGTTGCTGAAGGCAGAGACCTGCAGATCCATTGCAATGTCTGTGCCGTTGACAGTCAGACCGGAGGCATTTCTGGTGTTGTTGATACGGATATCCCCCTGTGCGAGCTGGAAGGTGTAGTCGGTGTTGTAGGCCAGGTTGTCCAGGGTTACTTCGCAGTTATTGCCGGTGATGCTGACGATCTTCAGGTCAATGTTCTCACCGCCCAGGTAGATGTTGATCACCTTTTCTCCTTCCGGTTCTTCTTCACGGAAAGTCAGAAGGTACCGGATTCCCTTGAAGGAAACACCGTTTTCCCAGAATTTCAGCATAGAGGTTACATCCGGAATTTCTGAGAAGGAAACCACCCGGTTGGAGTCGCTGAAGGAATAGTAGTTTTCCCGGAAATTCACAAGCTCGATATAGGAGGTTTCGCTTTGCCCGTGAATCTGGATTTTGGCGTCCTGTACATTGAGCTCCAGCTTGGAAATAGCGGTTTCCGCCAGATCAATGGTGTTGACCAGACCGTAATCTCTGTCTTCCGCAAACAGCATCTCACCTTCGGATTCCGCGATGTTCTGCGCAACCAGGCAGGTTACAAAGCCGGCAATGATGAGCAGCACCGCAACGATCATGGTAATGATAGAGGCAGGTTTCACAGCTTATAACACTCCCTTCTTGCCAGATAGAACAGATTTCGTAACTGTCCGAATACAAACACAAAGAATACGGTGAGCCACTTCATTACCCAGGGGAGGAAGCGGATGGCCAGATTGTACAGGATGACCCCGGCCAGCAGCACACCGCCGCCGATCATGACACCGAGACCGATTTCGTAAATCCCGGCAGCCATAAAGGAAAACAGCTGCGTGATTCCGTAAATGATGCCCACCAGTGCCACACCGCTGCCGGCACCTACCAGCGCGATCATACCCAGTACCAGCCCGATGATCATTACGATCAGGGCAAGGAACAGAACGCCGAACGCTGCCAGAATCGCAGCCAGAACGGCGATTGTAACAGGCAGCGCCAGCACAAAGATGATCCAGAAGAGAGCTACACCTTTGGTAGTCTTGTCACTGCCGGTGGGCGCCCGGAAGAAATCATCGGAATTCTGCGCGTACCGTACCGGCTTTTCCTCTTCTCTGGGAACGGATACCGGTGGTTTTGCTTCCTGTACCGGTTTTCCGGACGGCGCACTGCCTGTACCGGAAGAAGCCGCAGGCCGTTCTTTCACAGGCTGGGCGGCGGTACTGTTCTGCGCAGGCTGAGCAGAGGAAGCAGCGGGACGGGCAGCTTTGTTTTTGTATATAATCGCAGCGATACTGTCGGCGATCTCATCGATCTCGGCAGCGGAACGGATGCTTTGGATTTCTTTCAGATCATCTTCCGTAAACGTGCGGCCCAGTGCAGCTGCATGCTTGGCAGCCGTTTCTGCCGGAATACCGCGGTTCACCAGAGACTTTTTCAAACCATCCAGAAAAAGGTCCAGTTCCATTACAGCTCTTCACCCCTCTTTTTTTCATTTTATAATAGACATTTCCGGAATTTCATGGTATACTATGAATACATACGAGAAATCGATTCTGCCCGGAAAAGGGCCTGGAAATGCGTACATCTATATTCTATCAAAAAACGGAGAAATAATCAATATGAGAATGCGAAAAAAACGGCACGGAAATGAAAGACTGGAGGCTTTGGACGCACTTTTTATCCACAGCCAGGGCGAAATCTGGACCGATCTGCCGTCTCATTATGAAAAGGATCAGCCTCTGCGGATCGAAATCGGCTGCGGCAAAGGCGGATTCATCACCGGGATCTCTCAGGTGCAGCCGGAATACAACTGGCTGGCTGTTGAGAAGATCAGCGATGTTATGGTATGTGCCGTGGAAAAATACGCTGGCGACAGAGGACTGGGCAAGCTGGGCTATCACGGCGGCTGGCAGGCTCCCGACGGAACTGTGTATGCCGGCGGTGAAAGCTGGGACATTCCCATGGGAGAGCGGGGCAATGTGCGGTTTACCGTTGGAGATGCCGCGGAAGTGCTGTCTCATCTGCCGGAAGGTTCCGTAGATGCCATTTACGCCAACTTCAGCGATCCATGGCCCAAGAAAGGATATGCGGACAGACGGCTCACCAGTCCTGTTTTCCTGAAAGAATATCTTCGTGTTCTCCGGCCGGGCGGCGCGTTCCGTTTCAAAACCGACAACGACGTGCTGTTTGACTATTCACTGGAGACCATTGAAGCCAGCCCCTTCCGGATGACCTTCTGTACCAGAGATCTGCATCATTCCGAACGGGCAGCGGACAACATCATGACCGAGTACGAACGGAATTTCAGCGAAAAGGGAATTCTGATCAAGTCGCTGGAAGCTGTAAAAGACTGAAGACCACCGGAATCCGGATCCGCTGCGGCCGGAAAACGATATTTCCAGGAAAACGTTATTTCTTAGACGTGCCGCGGCGGGGAAAGGTTCCGGTATTTTCTGTTTTTATAAAAAATCCTGTGTCTGCAGGAAAACAGGGGCTGAAAAAAGAAAAAGACTTGACAAAGCAAGCCGGATGTGGTATACTTATCTTTACCGACAGAATCGCATAAAACCACACATATTATTTACATAAATATTATAGCACATTTGCGAAGGTCTGTCAAGTGCCTTTTTGTGAATTTTTTGCATAAATTGTCCGTCGGAAACCTGAGGCAGGCGCCCGGCAGACGGAACGGAGGACATATGAACGCACTGATCACATTGGAAAACTTCGCCCTGCAGCCGATGGACGATAAGATCCTGGCGCTGAACACGGTTTCCCGGGAACATGGTCTGCTGCTGACACCGGAGGACGCCAGAGAATTGTCGGAAATCCGTGAGCGTTCCCTGAAGGACAACGAACGGATCGAAATCGGTCTCGGCGCCATGGAAGGGATCATCCGGCGTTTTTCCAGATCCTCCTTCATCAATCAGGAAAATTACGCGTATGTCATTGCCGAAGTGACGGATCTTTTCTATTATATTAAAACAGAGACGGATGACAAGGTCAGTGACACGGAGCTGCTGGACGAGCTGTATCTCCGTTTTGAACAGCGCTGCCGTGGGTCGGTGGATCTGCTGGTGAGCCGGGAGGGAGAAATCCTGATCCGGAAGATCAACGCCGGTGAAAACTATGAAAAATGGTTCGGGGAAACGGACAATGCGGATACCAGCAGAGATACGGATGTCAATGCCCGCCGGGACGACAGCGGTGTTGTGGTACCTTACCTGACGGACGAAGACCGGAATATTGTCAAGGAACTGGAGAATACCTGGAAAGACGAGATGGAGGAAGACGATGACTGATCTGCAGCTCACCGCGGCGGGTGCCTTTTCGCCGGAAAACCTGCGCAGAAGCGATTATACCAATACCCTGGCAGCGGAAGCCGTCAGAGTGGGTCTGTATACGGAAGATGACGTGATTTCCCTGCAGACCGGGCTGATGAACACCCTGGCGGTGGTTATCGGATATGCTACCAAAAACGAATCCACCTCTGTACGATTGGATAAGGCCAACGACTACCTGGCCTGCATCCTGTACAACTGTGACACATACCTGCTGACTCTGGCGGATCCTGTGACGGCGGCGGAACAGCTGAAAACCATCCCGGTGGAGGAGCTGTACAACCGCGGTTTTGCCATCAACAGAGATCATTTCCGGGAAGCCAAGCGGCTGTTTGCCAACGTGCGCTATACCCGCCTCCATGACGGATCCAAAACGTACAACCGGGCTATCGATATTCTGCTGCCCCACTATCTGGGTGCATACGATCCCCGGTTCAACGCACAGGACAAGCTGTTTATGTCCATTCCATCCCTGGGCATCCGCGGACCTTTCCACATAGATGAAACGGTTGCGATGCTGACTGCCCTGCTGGAAACCCAGAAAGGACGAAAGAGCGATCTGCAGGCCTGATCCGTCTGCAAGACATATCCGGGTGCCGGACTGCATACCTTATAAAAAGGTGTGCGGTCTTTTTCTTTTGCGGAAATAAAAGGGAAGTGGGAAATGTTGCCGGGAACCGTCATACGACAGAAACCGCAGAAGAAAATGTGTATACTTTTTATGGAAAGGGGAGAGCACATGGTTCTGTATGCCGATATCCTGTTTCTGGTGGATCTGTCCATGGATTTTCTGACGCTGTTTCTCTGTTCCCGTCTGTCGCACAGACCGGTTACACTGCTGCGGGCACTGGCGGCATCGGCACTGGGCGCACTGGGCAGCGTAGTACTGGTGGCAGTCGGTGCGGGACGGGGGATGACCTTCTGGTGCGGGATAGGACTATCCTGCCTGATGACGGCTGCGGCTTTTGGTGTCAAACCGTCGGTAAGATCCTATGTCCGGCAGGTGCTTCTGGTGTGGGGCAGCGGTGCGGTAGCCGGAGGATGCATGAGTGTGCTGATGTCTCTGGGGGAACCGGTATATCTGGAAACCGGCAGAGGCGGACAGGCCTCCTTCGGGATGGTGTTTCTGGGAACAACGGCAGCGGTATATTGTCTGATCCGGCTGCTGCAGAAAAAGACTGCCGCCGGGCGTGCGGAGATCACCATTGTGTACCGGGGGGTAACGGCAAAGGTACCGGTGCTGGTGGATTCCGGAAATCTGCTGACCGATCCGCTGACCGGCAGACCTGTGATTCTGGTATCCCGCGCCGCCGCCGCTCCTCTGCTTCTGCCGGACGGAACGGAGAGGGGCGGAACCGGTTGGGCGGAAAAAATCCTGCCGGTGCCTGCCTCCGGAATCTCAGGAACCCGTTTGCTGTGGGGTGTCCGGCCGGATCTGCTGCTGGTGAACGGACAGCCCCGGGATGCGCTGGTGGCGGCGGAGAACACGGCGGCGGATCACTACGGCGGTTTCGGAGGAACCTGTTCTCCGGTACTCCTCTGACAGAGATACATGAATATAAGGAAGGAAAGAGAGGATACAGATATGGTAATACAATCTTCCATGGTACAGGCGGTCAGCGCTTTCCGGGCAACGGTGGGACGGATGATGCTGGCTTTCTGGAACGGCAAAGAAGGGAACGAATATTATATCGGCGGTACCGATGTGCTTCCCACCCCTCTGACCCGTGAAGAAGAAGCGGATGTGCTGTCCCGTTTTGATACGGATCCGGGGGCGGCGGATATTCTGATCCAGCACAATCTGCGGCTGGTGGTGTACATTGCCAAAAAGTTTGAATCCACCGGGATCGGGATAGAAGACCTGATATCCATCGGCACTATCGGGCTGATCAAGGCGATCCATACGTATAAACCGGATAAAAACATCAAGCTGGCTACATATGCTTCCCGCTGCATCGAGAATGAAATACTCATGTATATCCGGAAAAACGCTTCGCACAGGGGAGATGTATCCATTGACGAACCGCTGAATATGGACTGGGACGGCAACGAGCTGCTGCTGTCCGATGTGCTGGGATCGGAGGAAAACGAGGTCAGCCGGGAACTGGAACGGAGCGAAGACGAAAAGACCATCCGGGAAGCGGTAGCCGGTCTGGAACCCAGGGAACGGGAGATCATCGAAATGCGCTACGGCATGGGCGGCAGGCGGGAAATGACCCAGAAAGAGGTAGCGGATTCTCTGGGGATCTCCCAATCCTATATTTCCCGGCTGGAAAAAAAGATCATTGCCAGACTGAAAAACAGAATCATTGCCAAAATCTGAGCGCAGAGCCGGAATTTGCAAAAAAATCCGCAAAATCCGGAAAAAATTTTTAAAAACCTATTGCATTTCATACGCCGTTGTGGTATAATTCCGATTACGTGAGTATCTGTGGAATGAGGTGAAAACAATGAAAGCAGGAATCCATCCCGAATATAAGGAAGTAACTATCCGCTGCGCCTGTGGTGAATCTGTTACTACTCGCTCTACTAAGGGTGATGCTAACGGTGAGCTGCGCGTGGACATTTGCTCCAAGTGCCATCCTTTCTTCACCGGTAAGCAGAAGTTTGTAGATGCCGGTGGACGTGTGGACAAGTTCAAGAAGCGTCTTGAATCCCGCAAGTAATTCTGGCTACGGGCAAATTGTGTCTGATATCCGAGAAATGCGTCGGACAGGTAAGCGAAGTTTGACTTTGGAACCTGTCCGGCTTTTTCTTTTCTGACCACGGAGATATATATGAACGAACAGATCGTAAAAGAAGAAAAACGAAAAAAAGGAATCCTCTGTGCCATTCATAAACAGGGGGAAGAAGACGAATGCATGGTCAGTCTGGGGGAACTGGAACGGCTGCTGGATACAGCGGGCGGCGACAGTGTGGCCTATATGACCCAGATGCGGGATACACCCGATACCAGAACCATGTTCGGCAGCGGCAAGATAGCGGAGCTGTCCGCCATGTGCGACAGTCTGGAAGCGGACCTTGTGGTATTTGACTGTGAACTTAGTCCCTCCCAGATCCGGGAAATCGAAAATGCCATATCCAGAGAAGTGCAGGTGATCGACCGGAGCATGCTGATCCTGGACATTTTTGCCGATCATGCCAGAACGGCGGAAGGGCGGCTCCAGGTGGAACTGGCCCAGCTCCGCTATACAGCTCCCAGACTGGTGGGGAAAGGCAAGGAACTATCCCGTCTGGGCGGCGCTGCCAAGAACACCGGTATCGGCTCCCGGGGTCCCGGGGAAACCAAACTGGAAATCGACCGGCGACGGATCCGGGAAAAGATCACTGCCCTGGAAGCGGAACTGGAAAAAGTGGAAAAGAACCGTCAGGTCATGCGGAGCCAGCGGCAGAAAGCCGGGATCTGCCAGTGTGCCATCGTGGGATATACCAACGCCGGAAAATCCACCCTGCTCAACGCCCTGACCGGTGCCGGTATCCTGGCGGAAGACAAGCTGTTTGCCACTCTGGATACCACCACCAAACAGTATGAGCTGCCCGGCGGCGGCAAGGTGCTGCTGACCGATACGGTAGGGTTTATCCGCAATCTGCCTCACCATCTGATCAAAGCCTTCCGCTCCACGCTGGAAGAGGTGAAGTACGCCGATATTCTGCTGGTGGTTGTGGATGCTTCCGACCCGGAATGTATCGCGCAGGTGCAGGTGACCACGGAACTTCTGGCGGAACTGGGGGCAGGAGACAAGCCTACCCTGTTCGCCTTCAATAAATGCGATGCCGGACTGGCGCCGGAACCCATGCTGCAGCTGAAACAGAGCGCCGGCGGTGAAAATCATGATATGGTCTTTATCTCCGCCAGAACCGGTGCAGGTCTGAACCAGATGATCGAAAAGCTGGAAAATATGGCCGGTGCCGGCAAACGAAGAGTGCATCTTTTCATTCCGCCGGCAGAAGGTGCGGTTACCGGCATCATCTACCAGCTGGGGGATGACGTGGAAATGGACTACCGGGAAGACGGGATCTACGCTGCTGTGACCGCTGACGACAAGCTGCTCGGGAAAATCCGGCAGTATATCACAGATCCGCTGCCGGAGCCGGAGGAAGAGGATGACTGACCGGCTGCAGCATTGGCTGGATGTGGAAAAAGAAGCCCGGATCCGCGGCTGGGATTTTTCCCCCATTGCGGATGCCTTCCGGGAAGATGATGCGTTTCCCTGGGATTACAGAAATCTGATCCGGCGATATGTCCGTCCGGATGACCGGATTCTGGACATGGACACCGGCGGAGGCGAAAAACTGCTGGCGCTGGGGCATGATCCCACACTGACGGCAGCAACGGAGGGGTATCCTCCCAATGTGGCGCTGTGCCGGGAAAGACTGCTGCCTTTGGGGATCGATTTCCGTCCCTGCAGCGATCCGGGCAGTCTGCCCTTTGCCGATGACACTTTTGACGCGGTGCTGAACCGGCACGGATCCTATGATTTTTCGGAGATCCGCCGGGTACTGAAGCCGGGCGGGGTGTTCATTACGCAGCAGGTCGGCGCGGAAAATGACCGGGATCTGGTGGAAATGGTATTGCCGGAGCGGCAGGCACCCTATCCGGAACATACCCTTGCCGTGCAGACGGAAAAATGCCGGGAGAGCGGTCTGCGGATCTGTCATGCGGCGGAAGCTTACCGGCATATGGATTTCTTCTCAATAGACGCATTCATCTGGTTTGCAAAGGTAATCCCCTGGGAATTTACGGATTTTTCCGTCTTAAAATGTGCCCGTAAGCTGGAAGAGATGGCAGACCATCTGGAAGCGGCAGGCAGAATCCGGGGAACCACACATCGTTTCTGTATTGTGGCAAGGAGAGACATATGAAGAAAAAAGCTGAACCGAAAGAGAATACCGCTCCGGAACCGGAAGTGGAAAAACGGGTGACGCTGGCAAGAGAAGCCCATGTGGAAATGGAAGAACGGAAATCCGTTTTCATCGGACACGCAAAACCTGTGACCAGTGAGGAAGAAGCCAGAGCTTTCATTGATTCGATCCGGCATCAGTACGCAGACGCCACCCATAATGTGTATGCGTATCTGCTGAACGGCGGTGCGGTGGCCCGGTATTCCGATGACGGAGAGCCGCACGGTACTTCCGGGGTTCCCACGCTGAATGTGCTGAAAATGTCCGGCGCCATGGATCTGGTGGTGGTGGTGACACGGTATTTCGGCGGTATCCTGCTGGGGGCCGGGGGGCTGGTGCGTGCTTATTCCGCCGCTGCCAAACTGGCTGTGGACGCAGCCGGGCTGGCTGTGTTCGAGCCGTGGAACATCGTGATGTTTGTCTGCTCTTATTCGGATTATCAGAAAATCACGGTAGGGCTTCCTAAGACCGGTGCTGTGGAAGAAGAGGCGGATTTCGAAGAGGCTGTGATCGTGACGGCGGCTGTGAAGGTGGAAGACACCGGCGCGCTGATGACCTATATATCCGAAACCACCGGCGGCCGTTCCACTGTGGAGATTCTGGATACGGAAGAACGGGCAGCTCCTCTTTCATAAACGTTTCTGTAAGGGGGAAACATCATACATGCGCGTATTTTCGGCGGTTTTGGAGGAGGATCAGCCTTATGCAAAAAACTGACCGTTGTCGGAAAGACTGCCCGGGGGGAAGGGCGGTCTTTTTCTGCCGGTACTGTATGGGCCGCAGAAACAGATTCACCGTCGAAAAAAAGAAAAAAAGTAAAAACGTGCGTATATTATTGATAGACACAAACGGACATTTACCTGTCGGGTTCCGGAAAATGCATGCTTGAAAGGGGGAGTTTTCATGATACCGCGTTCCATTATTGACGATCTGCTTGCCAGATGCGATATCGAAACCATGATCTCCTCCTATGTAACGCTGAAACGTACCGGCACCAACCAGAAAGGCCTGTGTCCCTTTCACAGCGAGCGTACACCATCCTTTACCGTGTATCCCCAGACCCAGAGTTACTATTGCTTCGGCTGCGGCGCAGGGGGAAATGCCATAGATTTCATCATGCGGATCGAGAATCTGGATTTCCGCGCGGCGGTGGAACAACTGGCAGACCGCTCCGGGATCACGCTGCCTGCCTGGGATGACAAAACCGGTGCAAAAGAAACCGGGGTTTCCCGCAAACGGGTGCTGGCAATGAATCTGGAAGCCGCCAGGTTCTACCGTTCCATGCTGTTCGATGAGCAGATCGGTTCTGCCGGACGGGCGTATTTTCAGGAAAGAGGACTGACCGGCAGTACCGTAAAGCATTTCGGACTGGGATACGCGCCTCCTTCCGGCAACCGGACGATGCAGCATCTGCGCAGCCTGGGTTTCGGGGAGGAAGAGATCCGTCAGGCGTATTTCTGCGGCAAAAGCGAGCGCGGGTATTACGATTATTTCCGGGGCAGGGTCATGTTTCCCATCATTGACGTTTCCGGAAACGTGATCGCGTTCGGCGGACGGGTGCTGGATGATACCAAACCGAAGTATCTGAACACTTCCGATACGCCCGCCTTCAAGAAAAGCCGGAATCTGTTCGCGCTCAACTATGCCAAAAGCCACTGTGAAAACGGTTTCATCCTGTGCGAAGGATATATGGACGTGATCGCGCTGCACGCCGCCGGGTTTGAAAATGCCATCGCCACGCTGGGGACCGCCATCACATCCGAACAGGCAAGACTGCTGAAAAAATATGCCGACCGGGTCATGATTTCCTACGACAGCGACGAAGCCGGGCAGAAAGCGGCCAACCGGGCCATCAATCTGCTGGAAGAAGCAGGTCTGGAAGCCAAAGTGATCCGGATCCCGGATGCCAAGGATCCGGACGAATTCATCAAAAAATTCGGTGCGGAAAAGTTCAGGCAGGTTCTTGCGGGCAGTCAGTCCAAATTCGACTATATGCTGTCCAATACGAAAGCCAGGTACAATCTGGAGATTCCGGAAGAAAAAATAAAAGCAATCCGGGATGCCTGCCGGTATATCGCCGGTGTATACTCCCGGGTGGAACGGGAAATCTATATCACAAAAACGGCTGAAGTCTTCGGGGTCGGCCGCGAAAGTATTCTCCATGATGTGGAGTCTGCCATCCGCCAGAACCGCAGGGAGGCGGAAAAAAAGCGCAAAGGGGAACTGGTGCGCATTACATCCGGCATCGGCGACAAGGTCAATCCGGATTATGCCAGACGTCCGAAAGCTGCCAGACTGGAAGAGGACGTGCTGGGTATGATGTTCCTGAAGAACGAATACGCCGAAAAAGCGGTGCGGGATAATCTTCTGACTGCGGCGGATTTTTTCACGGATCTGGGAAAACGGCTCTTTGCCTATGCGGAGGAAGCCGTACGGGGAGAGGGATTTTCACTGTCCATGCTCAGTGAAGCCTTCACACCGGATGAGGTTTCCCGGGCATACCGGATGCAGGCCCAGCGCGCGGAACTGCCGGACAGCGAAGAGATATTTCTCACCTATGTGAAAGAGCTGAAAAACGAAGTAAAAACTGCCGCTTCCTCCGTCTCACTGGAGGAGCTGCTTGCACAAAAAAGAAATCAGAACAAGGGGTAATTATGGGAAACGAAAAGAACATGGATGTCAAAGAGCTGATGGACAAGGAAAAGACAGACAAGACTCTGGGGAAAGAAGATGACCTTCTGGAAACGGAAGATTATGCCAGCTTTGACATGGGGTCCCTGGATAAAGTATACACCGGCCTGGAAGGGGATGTGGGCGGTTATCTGGAAAATGAAGAATATACCGATATGACAGAAAGCTCCGATGTGGACGAAAGCGAAGACATCGATAAATTTCTGGCGGAAGAAGGCGTGGCGGTGGACGACCCGGTGCGCATGTACCTGAAGGATATCGGTAAGATCCCGCTTCTGGATTCCGAGAGAGAACTGTACCTGGCGGAACGGATCGCCAAAGGGGATGAAGCTGCCAAAAACGAACTGGTGGAAGCCAACCTCCGTCTGGTGGTCAGCATTGCCAAAAAATATGTGGGTAAGGGGATGTATTTCCTGGATCTGATTCAGGAAGGCAACCTGGGGCTGATCAAGGCCGTGGAAAAGTTCGACCATACCAAGGGGTACAAGTTCTCTACCTACGCCACCTGGTGGATCCGTCAGGCCATTACCCGTGCCATTGCCGATCAGGCCAGAACCATTCGTGTTCCCGTGCATATGGTGGAAACGATCCACAGAGTTTCCCGCTGCTCCAGACAGCTGCTGCAGGAGCTGGGCAGAGAGGCTACGGTGGATGAGATCGCCGAACGTCTGGGCATGAGCGCCGATAAGATCCGTGAGATCATGAAAGCTGCCCAGGATCCGGTGTCTCTGGAAACCCCCATCGGCGAAGAAGACGATTCTCACCTGGGTGACTTTATTCCCGATGATTCCTCCCCCACCCCTGCCGAAGCCGTATCCTATCAGCTGCTGCGGGAACAGTTGGGCAAGGTTCTGCATACCCTGACTCCCAGAGAAGAAATGGTGATCAAACTCCGTTTCGGTCTGGAAGACGGCCGTACCCGCACCCTGGAAGAAGTGGGGAAAGAGTTCAATATCACCCGTGAACGGATCCGGCAGATCGAAGCCAAGGCGCTGCGGAAACTGCGGCACCAGAGCCGGTCCAAGATTCTGCGCGGATTCCTGAACGATATCAACTGAGTCTGTACTGTTTTCCCTGTCGGGAAATGACTGAAAACAGAATCCAAAGAAAGGACAGTTGGCCGCTGCCACGACAGAGTACGTATGATGAAAATGAGCGAAACCGATGTTTATCTGCCGGAAGATGAAGATGCGCTGAACGCATATCCGGAGGACCACACGGCCGGGATGGCCATGGACGCCGACACCATTGATGCCGAACCTTTGGAAACTACGGAAGACTACATAGACCCTGAAGAAATCGAAGAGATCCGTACCGAGGCGGAAAGTTTCCGTTCTGCCGATGATATGGTGAAAGCCCTGGCCCAGGAAGGACTTGCGGTGGACGACCCGGTGCGGATGTACCTGAAAGAGATCGGGCAGATTCCCCTGATCTCCCAGGAAAAGGAAACGGAACTGGCAAAACTGATTCTGGAAGGGGATGAAGCTGCCAAGCAGACGCTGGTGGAAGCCAATCTCCGGCTGGTGGTCAGCATTGCCAAGCGGTACGTCGGGAAAGGGATGTTCTTCCTGGATCTGATTCAGGAGGGCAACCTGGGCCTGATGAAGGCGGTGGACAAGTTTGACTACACCAAAGGCTACAAGTTTTCCACTTACGCAACCTGGTGGATCCGTCAGGCGATCTCCAGAGCCATTGCAGATCAGGCCAGAACCATCCGCATTCCCGTGCATATGGTGGAAACCATGCACAAGGTTGCCCGCAGCCAGAGACAGCTTCTCCAGACGCTGGACAGAGAGCCTACGTTTGACGAAATTGCCCGGGATATCGGCATCAGCCCCGCAAAAGTGGCGGAGATCATGAAGATCGCACAGGATCCCGTATCCCTGGAAACCCCTGTGGGGGAAGCCGATGAGTCCCATCTGGGGGACTTTATTCCGGATGAAGACTCCATGTCTCCGTCAGATGCGGCAGCCTATCAGATGCTCCGGGAACAGCTGGGAGAAGTACTGCAGACCCTGACACCCCGGGAAGAAATGGTCATCCGGCTCCGCTACGGTCTGGACGACGGAAGACCCCGTACTCTGGAGGAAGTGGGGCAGCAGTTCCAGATTACCAGAGAACGGATCCGCCAGATCGAAGCGAAAGCACTCCGGAAAATCCGCCATCCAAGCCGTTCCAAGTTTTTAAAGGATTATCTCGAATAAACGGCATCCGGAAGAAAAATTGGCTGTATTGAATATGCGGTAAGGATTAACTTTGGCCTTTATAGCTAAAGAAATCGACATTTCGTCCAAAATACAAAAGCAATGATTGGTGTTATTGCTGTAAAAATGGGCTTTCCGGCAGTGTTTCAAGGATGCTGCTGTGTGAAAAATTAAGTGCGGAAGCACAAAAATAACTTGACAGAATTGCAGTTTTCGTGTACAATACTGTAAGAATTATTTTGCTTCACGCAAAGAGCGTATGACCCACATTCTATGAGGAGGATTCCTAAATGAACAAAAAGTTATTAAGTCTCTTTCTGGCCATTATGATGGTGCTCTCCATGCTGGCCGGATGTTCTTCCAAGTCCGGTGAGGACGAAACCGTTGAGGCAAGCGCCGACACGGAAGAATCGTCCCGTATTTCCATGACGCTGACCCTGTGGATTCCCACTTCCGAAAACACCACAGAAGAAGCTGTTCTGGCGGCACAGGACTATATCAACTCCCTGACCCAGGCCAAGTTTGATACTGCCATCGAACTCCATGCTATTCCTGAAGACGAATATCAGGATGCTATTGACGAACGCATGGCTGAAATTGCTGCCAAGAAAGAAGAAGAAGCTCTGGCAGAAGAAGCTGCCCGTGAAGCTGCAAAGGCTCTGAAGGAACAGGACGGTGAGGCAGAAGAAACCGAAACCGAAGAAACCGAAACCGAAGAAGACGAAGAAACCTTCGTGAACGAACTCGGTATCACCGTTGTGAAGTATCCTGAAGTGGAAGACACACAGATGGACATCTTCCTGGTTCGCGGCTACGAAAACTACACCCGTTACATCGAAGAAGCAGCTATTCAGCAGCTGGATGCTGAACTGAGCGGCACTTCCAAGATCCTGAAGACCTATATTTACCCCACTTTCCTGACTCTGGCAAACCAGGGCGGTACCTACGCGATCCCCAACAACCGTCCCGTTGGTGAATACGAATACCTGCTTGTAAACAAGGAACTGGTTGAAAAGTACGACTACGACAGCGAAAACCTGAACGTTCTGCTGAAGTGCGAAGATTTCATCAAGGACATCGGCTATCAGAATCTGGACGGCGTTATTCCGCTGCTTGACTGGTACAACGACTCCGGTATCGTATACTGGACCGCTGATGGCTGGTCTACCGATAGAGATGATTTCTCCCTGCTGGGTTCCAAGATCATCGCTACCTCCAACTACAATGTAAAGTGCATGCCCAAGAGTGTGATCAGCACTCCTACCTGGACCAACACCATGCTCATGATGAAGGGTCTGGACGAACTCGGTTATATCGGTGACGGTACTGTTGGCGAAGGTGAAAAGTTCGCTGTTGGTATTGTAAAAGGCACTCCCGAAATTCTGGAACAGTACGAAGACGAATACTATGTGAACATTCACAGAGTTCCCGTTGCTCAGCCCGAAGATATTTATGGTAACATGTTTGCTGTAAGTACCTATTCCAAGAGCCTTGCACGTTCCATGGAAATCATCACCTATCTGAACACCGATAACGAACTGCGCACCGCACTGCAGTATGGTGCAGAAGGTGTTCACTGGCAGATCGACCCTGAAAACGAAGACACCATCGTGGCTCTGAGCGATGATTACCAGATGGATATCTACACCACCGGTAACGTCTACATGACTTACCCCGCATACGGCAAGACCATGGCTGACTGGGATTATGCAAAGCAGCAGAACCTGGATTCCATCGTTACTCCTTACCTGACCTTTGATACCTATATCACTGAAGAAAATGCTGAAATGCTTGCAGAACTCGACAAGCTGTCTGCTGATATCATGAAGCAGATCGATGGCATGTCCGCTGCAGAATTCAAGGAAGCGATTTCCCAGTTCAAGAAGGATCTGAAGGATAGCGAAGTTCTGAACGCAGCCATCGATGTTACCGATGCCGGTTACGGTCCCTGTGCTGTATACAACAAGTACTTCTCTGAAGAATATCCTTCTTAAGTGAATCAAAAACAAAGGCTCCGTGTACTCCGGTATGCGGAGCTTTTTCCTGTCCGGGGGAATTTTCAAAGAAAAAAAGCATACAGTAAACCGGGAGGTGCGTATGTTGTATACTTTGCGAGAACTGGAATGTAAAGATGTCGTCAGTGTCTGTGACGGTAAATATCTCGGTCATATCAGTGATCTGGAAATCGACGGAGACTGCGGAAAGATCACAGCCATATATATTGCTGCTTCCGGAAGCTTCTGGACGACCAACAGGGAAGAGACGAGGATTTCGTGGGATCATGTGAAATGTTTCGGAGAAGACACAGTGCTTGTGGATTACAGAAGAGAAAACAACTGCAGCTGCCGGAAAGGAAGAAAAAGCGGATGGTTTAACCTACGTGAAATGTAAACAAATTGTTAAATGTAGAAATGCTATTGCCTTTTAAAAGGATATGTGTTATAATACATTTCGTGCGTGAATGCACCAATATAATACACACATCGGACTGGATATCTGCCGGTCCCCGGGTTTCTTTGGAAAAAACGGGGTGCAGATAAATGTCTGATGGTGGAAAAAACCGAAGGAGGACATAAAAAATGTCTATTGTTTCCATTAAGCAGCTGCTGGAAGCCGGCGTACACTTTGGTCACCACACCAGACGCTGGAACCCCAAGATGGCCGAATACATCTTCACCGAAAGAAACGGCATCTACATCATCGACCTGCAGAAGACCATCAAGAAGTTCGAAGAAGCTTACATGTTCGTTCGTGAAACCGCTCAGGACGGCGGTTCCATCCTGTTTGTTGGTACCAAGAAGCAGGCTGCTGACGCTATCCGTGAAGAAGCTGAACGCTGCGGCATGTACTTCGTAAACGTACGTTGGCTGGGCGGTATGCTGACCAACTACAAGACCATCAAGATGTCTATCGAAAGACTGCGCTCCCTGGAAAAGATGCAGGAAGACGGCACCTTCGATATGCTGCCCAAGAAGGAAGTTGCTGCTCTGCAGAAGGAAATGTTCAACCTGGAAAAGAACCTGGGCGGTATCAAGAACATGAAGGGTCTGCCCGCCGCTGTGTTCATTGTTGACCCCCGCAAGGAACACAACGCTGTTCTGGAAGCAAAGAAGCTGGGTATTCCGGTTGTTGCCATCGTTGACACCAACTGCGACCCCGACGACGCTGATTACATCATCCCCGGCAACGACGACGCTATCCGTGCTATCCGCCTGATCTCTTCTGTAATTGCTGACGCAGTTCTGGAAGGCAAGCAGGGCGAACAGCTGAACGAAGCAGAAGCTGAAATCACTGCTGCTGAAGCTGAAGAAGACGCAGAACCCGCAAAGTTCTAATCAAATAATCGGATATAAATCGAAAAACGGAGGATTTTATAATGGCTGCTATTACTGCTAAGATGGTAAATGACCTGAGAGCCAAGACCGGTGTTGGTATGATGGACTGCAAAAAGGCTCTCGTTGAAACTAACGGTGACTTTGATGAAGCTATCAAGATCCTGAGAGAAAAGGGTCTGGGCAAGGCTGACAAGAAGGCCGGCCGTATCGCTGCTGAAGGCGTTGTTGACATCATGGTTAAGGGTGATGTTGCCGCTATCATCGAAGTAAACGCTGAAACCGACTTTGTTGCCAAGAACGATACCTTCAAGGCATTCGTTAAGGATATTCTGAGCATTATCGTTGATAATAAGCCCGCTGACGTTGACGCTCTGAAGGCTCTGCCTTTCGACGCTACCTTTGACACCGTTGAAGCCAAGCTGAAGGACATGATCTACACCATCGGTGAAAACATGAACATCCGCCGCTTCGCTATCGTTGAAGGCGTGTTCAGCACCTATATCCACGGTTCCGGTATGGCCGGCGTTATCGTTAAGTTCAACGCTTGCCCCTGCCTGAAGGACAATGCTGATTTTGCTGAAATGGCAAAGAACGTTGCTCTGCAGATCGCTGCCGGTACTCCCCCCACATACGTTACCAGAGAAGAAGTTCCTGAATCCGTTCTGAACGAAGAAAAGGAAATTCTGATGGCTCAGATCAAGAACGACGAATCCAACGCCAAGAAGCCCGATTCCATCATCGAAAAGATGGTTATGGGTCGTATCGGCAAGTTCTACGAAAGAAGTTGCCTTGTTGACCAGGCTTACGTTAAGGACGACAGCATGACTGTTGGTAAGTATGTTGAATCCGTTGCCAAGGCTATCGGTCAGGAAATCTCCGTAAACAGCTTCATCCTCTTCGAAAGAGGCGAAGGTCTGGAAAAGAGAGAAGACAACTTTGCAGAAGAAATCGCCCAGCTTACTGGTCAGGCGTAAGACTGGACAGTAACGCTGAGCTTACATGGTCAGGCGTAAGACTGAACAGTAATGCTGAGCTTACATGGTCAGGCGTAAGACTGAACAGTAACGCTGAGCTTACATGATCAGGCGTAGGTTCTGTCTGCTGCAGCGGTGTTATGCCATAAATAGGTCATACAGCTGAATAATCTGTACAAAATTTCCCGTCATTTAGTGATAAGTGGCGGGAATTTTTTGAGGATTTACAGAAAATATATAGAAAATCTCTTTACAAAACACATTTTTTACGGTACAATATAGAATAACAACGTGGGAGGGTATACGGATATGGAAAATCAAAAACCGGTATACAAAAGAGTTCTTCTGAAGCTTTCCGGAGAAGCGCTTGCTCTGAAGGAAATCCATGAAGAAAACGGAAAGAAAAAAGAAGAAGTCAAAGAAATTTTTGATCCTGCCAAGTTGGCTGAGATTGCCGAAGTTGTAAAGAAATGCGTGCAGATGGGCGTGCAGGTCGGTATTGTCATCGGTGCCGGCAACATCTGGCGCGGCAAACTGGGCGATGGTGTCACCAGAGCCAGAGCGGACCATATGGGTATGCTGGCAACTACCATCAACTGCCTGCGTTTTCAGGATGCACTGGAAAAAACCGGTCTGAACGCACGGGTAATGTCTGCGGTGCAGATGCCGAATTTTGCGGAAATGTTCCACTATAAGACGGCGATCGAATATATGGAAAACGGCTGCCCGGTGATTTTTGCTGCCGGTACCGGGATCCCCTTCGTTTCCACAGATACCACCTCCGTTGTCAGAGCTGCCGAGATCCAGGCGGATATCATCCTGATGGCCAAGAGTGTGGACGGCGTGTATGACCGTGACCCCGCAAAGGATCCGGAAAATGCTGTGAAATACAAGAAGCTGTCCTATGAAATCTGTCTGCAGGATGATCTGAAAGCTACTGATACCGCAGCTTCCGCGATCGCTGAAGAACAGAAAATTGACAGTTACGTGTTCAGCCTGGAGGATCCGGAAAATATCCTCCGTACCGTATGCGGCGAACAGATCGGTACCCTCGTAACATACGAAAAGCTGGATGCACCTGTTGTTTACGAAAAATAAAATAAATACTATCAGAACTATAAAGGAGTCAAAGCCATGAAACTGGATACCAAAGAATATGAAAAGAAAATGCAGAAATCCCTTGATGTATATCAGGAGAATCTGTCCTCTATCCGTGCAGGCCGTGCAAACGCTGCTGTCCTGAACAATATCACTGTTGATTACTACGGTTCTCCCACAGCCATCACTTCCGTTGCCGAAGTTAAGGTTGCCGACCCCAAGACCCTGACCATCACTCCCTGGGACAAGTCCACTCTGAAGGGCATTGAAAAGGCGATCCAGACCTCCGATATCGGTATCAATCCTCAGAGTGACGGCACCATCATCCGCCTGGTATTCCCCCAGCTGACGGAAGAAAGACGTAAGGAAATCAAAAAGAATCTGCAGAAGCAGGGCGAAGAAGCCAAGGTAGCCATCCGGAATATCCGCCGCGACGCCAACGACAAGAGCAAGGCAATGAAGAAGAACGGTGAAATGACCGAAGATGAACTGAAGCAGTCCGATAAGGCTATGCAGGATCTGACCGACAAGTACATCAAGGAAATTGATGCGATCACTGCAGACAAAGAAAAGGAAATCATGGCAATCTGACAAACATGTGCCCAGCGCGACAGCGGTATTTCCTGTTGGTGCTGGGCTCTGTATTTGTCTGATTGTCCGGATATGGATATGAATACATTCTCCCAAGAATCCCCGGCTGCTCTGGTGGAAAAATCCGCTCTGCGTCATATCGCATTCATCATGGACGGAAACGGCCGCTGGGCCAACGCCAGAATGCTGCCCCGGGAAGCCGGACATAAAGCCGGTGCGGATACTTTCAAGAAAATCGTACGGTACTGCTGCAGCATCGGGATCCGGTACTGCACCGTGTACGCTTTTTCCACTGAAAACTGGAATCGCCCCAAAGCGGAAGTGGATGCCATCATGCGTCTGCTGGATAAGTTTGTCAGAGAAGCGGACGACGAAAAAGAGATAGAGTTCCACTTTATCGGAGACAGAACGCCGCTGGCAAAGGACATGTGCGCCCATCTGGAAAAACTGGAGAACGATACCAGAGGCAGGCCGTATGTGCTGAACATTGCGCTGAATTACGGCGGCCGTGGAGAAATTGTGCAGGCTGTGAACGCATGCCTGGCGGAAGGGAAGACACAGATCACCAAAGAGGATCTGACCCGGCATCTGTATACAGCCCATTGTCCCGACCCGGATCTGGTGGTACGAACCGGAAAAGAACTGCGCATTTCCAACTACCTGCTTTGGCAGAGTGCGTATGCGGAGTATTATTTTTCCGACAAGATGTGGCCGGATCTGACTCCTGACGACATCGACGAAATGGTCAGAAGCTTTGCGGGCCGGAAACGCCGTTGGGGCGGACTGGATAAGGCGTGAGGAGGAACTTATGCTGACAAGAATCATTACTGCCATCGTGGCGCTGTGTGTTTTTGTACCTATATGCATTTTCTCGGACACGATCATTCTGGAAATCGCCATGGCGGTGCTGAATGTGGTGGCTGTATGGGAAATCTGGCATTGTGTCCGGGGGGATGACCGGGAAGACATGACGCGGTATATCGGATCGTTCTGGCTGTATCTGCCGGTTGTGCTGTCTGCCGCTGTTCTCGTTTTTGTCCCCCGTATCTTTTCATGGTCAACGGATCCGCTTGTGATTGACAACGCCTTTCAGGCAAACCGGAATGCCATGTACCTGGTTTTCATGGTGTTCTTCTGCCTGATGATGTATATTTTTGCTGTGGTGGTGTTTTCGAAAGGGAAGATTGCCATCACCAATGCTGCCGTTATGCTGATGATGTCGCTGTATGTGACAACGGCTTTTGTCAGCATCCTGTGCCTGCGGAACGAACCAAACGGTGCGGCTCTTTTCCTGCTGCCCTTCATCGGCGCGTGGGTCAGCGATACTTTTGCTTACTTTACCGGCCGGCTGCTGGGAAAACATAAGCTGATTCCCGAAGTCAGCCCCAAAAAGACGGTGGAAGGCGCTGTGGGCGGTGTTGTATTCACAGCCGTCGGTTTTCTTGTGTTCGGACTGATCGTCAGCCAGGGCAATGCGTCGCCCAACTATATCCTTCTGACGGTATCCGGCGCTGTCGTTTCTGTGATCTCCCAGATCGGGGACCTGATCGCATCGGTGGTCAAGCGGCACTACGGCATCAAGGATTACGGCAAGCTGTTTCCCGGACACGGCGGCGTGCTGGATCGCTTTGACAGCGTTATGGCAACGGCGCCTGTGCTGTATATGCTGCTCAGACTGTTCCCCAATA
Source organism: Oscillospiraceae bacterium (assembly GCA_015064285.1). Lineage (GTDB taxonomy): Bacteria > Bacillota > Clostridia > Oscillospirales > CAG-272 > UMGS1696. Next base: position 29,639 of record SVSN01000015.1, read on the forward strand.
TGTTTATGTAAGGACTCAACATTATGAAAATCCAAAAAGTTGCCGTTCTGGGCAGTACCGGCTCTGTGGGTACCCAGACGATGGATGTGGTCCGGGATATGGGACTTTCCGTATCCCTGCTTTCCGCATGGTCGAATCTGGATGTACTGACAGAACAGATCCGTGCTGTCCGTCCCGACACTGTTTTTGTGAAAGATAAGGCTTCTGCCGATGTGCTGAAAGAACGGCTGGGCAGCCATATGCCCCGGTGCATCTGGAAGCAGGAGGAACTGCTGGAGGCCATTCGTCGTACAGACGCGGATTGTATCGTCCATGCCATCGCCGGACTGGCCGGGGTTCCTGCTGCCATTGCGGCGGCGGACAGCGGAAAACGGGTGGCCATGGCCAATAAAGAAGCCGTGATCGTGCTGGGCGATACCCTGTGGGAGCACATCCATGCTTCCGGAGGAGAGCTGATTCCGGTGGACAGTGAACACAGCGCCATCTACCAGTGCCTGCAGGCCAGTCCCGCCGCACAGATCAGACGGATCCTTCTGACGGCGTCCGGCGGCCCTTTTTTCGGCTATACCGCAGAACAGCTCAGCCATGTCACACGGGAACAGACGCTGGCCCATCCCACCTGGAAAATGGGGCCGAAAATCACCGTGGACAGCGCAACGCTGATGAACAAAGGCTTCGAGATCATGGAAGCGGTACGCCTGTTTCATGTGCCGGAAGCCCAGGTGGAAGTGCTGGTGCACCGGCAAAGTATAATCCATTCCATGGTGGAATATACTGATAATACCATAATTGCGCAGCTGGCAAAACCGGATATGCGGTATTGTATCCGGTATGCCATGACCCATCCGGAACGGGATGTGCTGCAGGAGGCCGGGCTGGATTTTGCATCTCTGGCAAAGCTGACCTTCCATGCGCCGGATAACGGGGTTTTTCCGCTGCTGCATTGTGCCAGAGAAGCCATCCGGGCGGACGGAAATGCACCCTGCGGCCTGATTGCCGCTGACGAAGCCGCTGTGGATGCGTTTCTGCAGGGGAAGCTTTCCTTTGCCGGCATTGCACCGGTGGTACGGGAAGCTATGGACAGACTGCCGGAAGGTTCCATGAAGACCATGGAGGACATTCTGGACATGGTGGCCCGTACCAAGGCAGTGACGGCACAGATTATAACCAATTATCAAAGCAGATAGGAAGTGATATTCATAAATATCTGGACAATCGTGATCGCTTTGCTGATCTTCGGATTTCTGATCTTCATACATGAGCTGGGGCATTATCTGTTTGCCCGCCTGTTCCATGTGACGATCCGGGAATTTGCCATCGGCATGGGCCCTAAACTGTTCACTAAAGTATCCGGGAAAACCGGGATCGCCTATTCTCTCCGTGCTCTGCCCATCGGCGGTTTTGTCAGTATGGTGGGAGAAGACGGCGAGTCGGAAGACCCGAATGCCTTTCATAGAAAACCCGTATGGCAGCGGATCCTGATCACCGTAGCCGGCGCTTCCATGAATGTGCTGGTAGGGGTGCTGGTCATGGGTTTCCTGGTCATGTCCCAGGATATGCTGCCCTCCACCACTATAGCCAAGTTCCAGGAACCGGCAGCGGTGGAAGAGAGCGTATCCGGAGAAGAAGGGGAAAGTCCGGCGAAAGTTGTCTCTACGGAAGAAGCCGGTCTCAGAGTGGGGGATACCATCCTGAAAGTAGGGCCTGCCCGGGTGCATATCGCCAATGAACTGGTGTACGAAGTGATGCGCCGCGGCTGGGAACCCCTGGATATAACGGTACGCCGGAACGGGGAGACCATAGTGATCCCCCAGGTACAGTTCCCCACGTTTTACGACAGCGGCACTCTGTTCGGCAATGTGGATTTCTATGTGCTGGGCGAAGAAGTGAATCCTGCGTCGGTGCTGAAACACTCTTTCTTCCGGGCAGCCTCCACCATCAAGATGATCTGGGAATCCCTGTATGATATGATCACCGGACGATACGGCATGGAATCGGTTTCCGGGCCTGTGGGCGTGACGGAAGCGCTGGGAGAAGCCGCATCGGAAGGAACGGAGAACCTGATCTATCTGGCCGTTGTGATCAGCATGAACCTGGGAATTATGAATCTTCTGCCTTTTCCTGCCCTGGACGGCGGACGGCTGCTGTTCCAGCTGATCGAACTGGTACGCCGGAAACCCGTAAAACCGGAAGTGGAAGGTATGGTGCATTTTACCGGTCTGGTGCTGCTGATGATCCTGTTTGTGGTTATCACTTTCAAGGATATCATGAATCTGATCTGAATCCGCAAGAGAAACCTGTGATTTTTTGACACGGGTTTCTTTTTTGCTGTTCCCTTTTGGCACTAAATGTGATATAATACCTCTGTATATTTTCGTTTATCAAAGTGAGGCTTATGGTATGAACAGACACAAGACCAGAATGGTGCGCGTGGGGGAACTGTCCATCGGCGGAGAGGCTCCCATCACCATTCAGTCCATGACCAATGCCCCTGCGGCCGATCCGGAGGGCACCACCGCCCAGATTCTGGCTCTGGAAGCAGCGGGCTGTGATATCGTCCGCATGGCAGTACCGACGGTAGAAGACGCGGGGATTTTTTCCTATGCCAGGGCAAGGGGCAGTAAAGCGCCTCTGGTGGCCGATATCCATTTTGACTACCGGATCGCCCTTGCCGCTCTCCGTGGCGGGGCTGACAAAATCCGTATCAATCCCGGCAATATCGGAGAAGCCTGGAAAGTGGAAGAAGTGGCAAGAGCCTGCAAGAGCGAAGGGGTTCCCATCCGGATCGGTGTCAACAGCGGCTCGTTGGATAAGAAGCTGCTGGAGAAATACGGTTCTCCCACCCCGGAAGCGCTGGCGGAATCGGCCCTGACACAGGCAGAAATGCTGGAGACATACGGTTTTTCGGATATTGTGCTGTCCATCAAGTCCTCCACCGTTTCTTCCATGATCGAAGCCTGCCGGATCGTGGCCCGTGCTGCCGATTACCCCATTCATCTGGGAGTCACGGAAGCCGGGGACAGCTATTCCGGACTGGTGAAAAACGCCATCGGTATCGGTGCGCTGCTGACAGACGGCATCGGCGATACCATCCGTGTATCCCTGACTGCCGATCCTGTGGAGGAGATCCGGGCCGCCAAAGAAATCCTGAAAGCATCCGGCAGATGGGAGAAAGGCGGGATCAATATGATTTCCTGCCCCACCTGCGGACGGACTGCTATCGATCTGATCGCCCTGCAGGAACGCTGCAAAAAGATGCTGGAATCCCTGGATACCCATGGCAGAACACTGCATGTAGCCGTGATGGGCTGTGTGGTCAACGGGCCGGGAGAAGCCAGGGAAGCAGACTACGGGGTAGCCGGCGGTAAAGGCTGCGGTCTTGTGTTCCGGAAAGGACAGCCGGCCGAAAAGATCCCGGAAGAGCAGCTGGCGGACGCACTATACCATATGATCCGGCGTGATCTTGCGGCAGAAAGCGGGGAGAACCATGGCTGAAAGAAAACTGGGGGATATATTCAAGCGGTTTATCCCTCTGGGAATACATAAAGAAATTTTTGAAACGGCCACTGATGTGAAGGTGCGGCTGGATAAAGAGATCCGGATCGCCGAGGTACGCTGCACCCTGCCAAAACTGTATAAAAAGAAAGACCTGTACGAACTGGAAGGGGAAATTGCCCGTACTTATGAGCTGACGCAGATGCGTATCCTGCCGCAATACCCGGAAGAACTGTTTACCACCGATTATATCCCGGAGGTTCTGGCGGAAGCGGCCAGGGTAGGGGTGGTGATCAACGGTTTCTTCAACCGGTACGAGCTGGAAACGGAAGAGGATGTGCTGCGGCTGAAGATTCCCTTTACCCATGGCGGCATATCGCTGCTGGATCTGGCCAAAACCGGGGATGTGATCTCCGGGATCATCCACAGCGAATTCGGTCTGTACTATAAAGTGGAAATTACCCAGGCGGAAAATGCCCAGTCCCAGTACGAAGCCTTCATGCAGGGACAGCTGGCCCAGCTGCAGACCCAGTCGGTCATGATCATGCGGGAAGCGGAACGGCTGGAAGCGGAAGCGGCGAAACGGGCGGAAACCGGAGAAGGGCAGCAGGATGCCGAGCCGGAAAAGCCTGCCCTGCCCAAGGTGGCTTCTCTCTTTGAAGGGGGCGACGAAACGGAATGGCTGGGAGAGGGCGTGGTGCGTTCCGGAAAGCTGGTGTTCGACGTAGCGGAGCCTTCCGTCGTGTTCGGGGAACTGTTTCCCATGGAAAATCTGCTTCCGCTCAGAGCTGTCAAGTCCACCGCCAAGTCCTGCATCATTCTGGGGGAAGTGTTTGACATCCAGAGTAAGGAAACCCGCAAAGGGGACAAAACCATGATCACCGTGGCTCTGACCGACAAGGAAGCTTCCCTGTACGTCAAGCTGACGGTACCCATTGAACAGATGGACGAAACCATGGGTCTCTGGTCCAAAGGAAAACGGTATGCCGTGCGGGGCAGCATCAAAAGAGATACCTTTGACGGGGAGCTGTTCATGCAGTACACGGATATCCTGCAGGTAAAACCGGTGCTCCGTCAGGACAAAGCCGAAGAAAAACGGGTGGAACTGCATCTGCACACCTGTATGTCTGCCATGGACGCCACGTCCAAAGCGGATGAGGTGGTCAAAACGGCGGCACGCTGGGGACACAAAGCGGTTGCCATCACGGATCATGGGAATCTGCAGTCCTTTCCGGTAGCCATGCTGACGGCTGACGGTCTGAAAAAAGACGGGAAGGATATCAAGGTTCTCTACGGTGTGGAAGCCTATTATGTGGATGATACATTCCGCGCCTCCTACAAGGGGGAAGACATCGCCTTCTCCGATGAATGCATCGTGTTCGATATTGAAACCACAGGGCTTTCCGCGGTCAGCTGCAAGATCACCGAAATCGGTGCGGTGCGCATAAAAGGCGGACAGGTGCTGGAACGGTTCAATATGCTGGTGAATCCCGGTGAGCCGATTCCCAAGAACATTGTGGAACTGACCGGCATCACGGATGAAATGGTGGCAAACGAACCCACCATCGATGTAGTGCTGCCGAAATTCTTTGCGTTCGCGGGAGATAAGCTGCTCATCGCCCACAATGCCGCGTTCGATACCGGTTTCATCCGGCAGGCGGCGGAAAACCTGGGGCTGCCTTTCACCAATCCCTATCTGGATACCCTGGCCATGTCCCGGTACATGAACCCGGATCTGAAGAATCATAAGCTGGATACCCTGGCGAAATTCTACAATCTGGGGGATTTCAACCATCACCGTGCCTGCGATGACGCGGAAATGCTGGCGCAGATCTATTTCTGCATGGCGGCTAATCTGGAAGAAGAGGGCATTTCCAACATCGGTCTGATGAACTACGCCATGAGCGAAAAGGCAGACCCGCTGAAACTGAAAACCTACCACATGATCATTCTGGTGCAGAACCAGGCGGGAATGAAAAATCTGTACAAGCTGGTGTCCGACGGGTATCTGAAGTATTACCGCCGGAATCCCAGAATCCCCCGTTCCCATCTGGAAGAGCTCAGAGAGGGTCTGATTATCGGTTCCGCCTGTGAAGCGGGTGAGCTGTTCACCGCCATAAGAGAAGGCCGTTCGGAAGCGGATTTGCTGGATATGGCTGCTTTTTATGACTATCTGGAGATCCAGCCTATTTCCAACAACAGCTTCATGATCGAACAGGGAATGGTCAAGGATGAAGAAGAACTGCGGAACTTAAACCGCCGTGTGGTGGAGCTGGGCAAAAAGGCCGGCATTCCGGTCTGTGCCACCTGCGACGCCCACTATCTGAATCCGGAAGACGAAATCTACCGCCGGATCATTCTGACAGGGATGAAGTTCAAGGATGCGGACAAGGAAACCTTCCTGTATTACCGTACCACGGAAGAAATGCTGGCGGAATTTGATTATCTGGGGGAAGAACTGGCCAGAGAAGTGGTCATCACCAATCCCGGGATCATTGCCGACCGGATCGAAAATGTCCGGCCCATTCCCGAAGGCAACTACCCGCCCCACATTGACGGTGCGGAAGAAGAACTGACCACCAAATGCTGGAATCTGGCCAAGGAGCTGTACGGCGATCCCCTGCCGGAGGTGGTTTCGGAACGGCTGGAGAGAGAACTGAACTCCATCATCTCCAACGGGTTTGCCATCATGTATATCATCGCCCGGAAACTGGTGGAAAACAGCGAATCCAAGGGGTACCAGGTAGGTTCCCGGGGATCGGTTGGATCGTCCTTTGCCGCCACCATGGCCGGGATTACCAGAGTCAATCCGCTGCCGCCTCATTATCGCTGCCCGAAATGCAAATGGAACCAGTTTATGGAAGGGGGCGAAATCGGCTCCGGTTTTGACCTGCCCGATAAGAACTGCCCCAACTGCGGTACTTTCCTGGAACGGGACGGTCACGATATTCCGTTCGAGACATTCCTGGGGTTCAAGGGGGATAAAACCCCTGACATCGACCTGAACTTCTCCGGAGACGTGCAGGGGGATGCCCACAAGTTTACGGAAGTCCTGTTCGGTACGGGGAAAGCGTTCAAGGCCGGTACCATCGGTACCCTGGCAGACAAAACGGCATACGGCTATATCCTGCATTATCTGGAAGACAAGGGCATTTCCGTCAACCGTGCGGAGATCGACCGGCTGGTGGCAGGCTGCGTAGGGGTCAAACGTACTACAGGCCAGCACCCAGGCGGGATCATTGTTGTACCGGAAGAATACGATATCACCGACTTTTCTCCCGTACAGCACCCGGCGGACGACCCCAACTCCGACATTATCACCACCCATTTTGAGTTCAAATACCTGCACGATACCATTCTGAAGCTGGATATCCTGGGCCATGATATTCCCACAAAGTACAAGCGGATGGAAGAATATTCCGGTGTGCCGGTGCTGGATGTGCCCCTGAGCGATCCGGCGGTATACCAGAGCTTCACGTCCACCGATCCCATCGGTGTGACACCGGAGCAGATCGACTCCAAAACCGCCACGCTGGGTCTGCCCGAAATGGGTACCCGGTTCATCCGTGGGGTTCTGATGGACGCACAGCCCAAGAATTTCACCGACCTTCTGCAGATATCCGGTCTGACCCACGGCACCGGCTGCTGGCTGGGGAATGCGCAGGAGCTGATTGCGGACAAGGTCTGCACCATTTCCGATGTTATCGGGTGTCGTGACGATATCATGATGACCCTGATCCACAAGTATCATATGGATAAGAGCCTGTCGTTCAAGATCATGGAGTTTGTCCGGAAAAACAAAAAAGGGGTCATCATTCCCCAGGATATGCAGGACGCCATGCTGGAACACAATGTACCCCAGTGGTATATTGATTCCCTGCAGAAAATCCGGTACATGTTCCCGAAAGCCCACGCTGCTGCTTATGTTATGGATGCCATCCGGCTGATGTGGTACAAGATCTATTATCCGGTTGCGTTCTACGCCGGTTATTTCTCCGCAGCACCCGACGGGTTTGACGGAGAGATCGTCATGGGCGGCAGAGAACACGTAAAGACCACTCTGGCCGATATGAACAAACGCCGGAACGAGCTGTCCCAGAAGGATGTGGACGTGGCGGACGCGCTGATGCTCATCAACGAGTATTACCAGAGAGGGTATGAGTTCCTGCCGGTGGATATCCACAAGTCCCATGCCAGCAAGTATATACCGGAAAACGGGAAGATCCGGCTGCCGTTCTCGTCCCTGCCCGGGATCGGTGCCAACGCGGCGGAAAGCATCATGAACGCCCGTGACCGGACAGAGATCTATTCCATCGACCAGCTCCAGCAGGAAGCAAAAATGTCCAAATCCGTTCTGGAAATTCTGGAGCGGAACGGCGCCCTGCAGGGACTGTCGAAAACCAACCAGCTGTCCATGTTTTGAGTAAGGAGTATACATCATATGATCGGTCTTGGTACCATAATCAATGTGCTTGCCATCATCGGCGGCAGTGCTATCGGGATGGCTGCACAGAAAGGGATTCCGGAGCATCTGCAGAAATCGGTGATGAAAGTGCTGGGGATATCCACTATGTTTATCGGTCTGTCCGGAACGCTGGCAGAGATGCTGGTGATTACGGAGGAGGGCATCTCCACCCGGGGCATCATGCTGATGATCGTCTCCCTGGTCATCGGTACATTTGTGGGGGAACTGATCCGGATCGAGGACCGCCTGGAAGCCCTGGGTGACAAAATGAAGAACCTGAAGCTGTTCCGCAGTGCCAGCGCCACCTTTACCGAAGGGTTCGTGACGGCTACTCTGGTTGTGTCCATCGGCGCCATGGCCATCATCGGTTCCTTCAACGACGGCCTTGGTCTGGGGCCGGAGGTTCTGATCACCAAATCCATCCTGGACTTTGTGTCGACCATGATCTTCGCTTCCACGCTGGGGGTGGGTGTGCTCTGTTCCTGTGTGCCCATGGGGATCTATCAGGGGCTGCTGACCGTGCTGGCGCAGTTTCTGAAACCTCTCTTTGACGGCACAAACATTGTATCCGACCTGTCTCTGGTAGGATCGGTGCTGATTTTCGCCATAGGCATCAATCTGTTTGCCTCCAAGAGCGTCAAGGTAGGCAATATGCTGCCTGCGCTGCTGATCCCGGTGGTATACGGGCTGACGATGAAGTGGATTGCCTGAAGCGAAAACCTCCTGTCTGAATAACGTCTAAACCTCCTGCGCTGTGCATATATTGGGACAGACGAAAAACAGACGGGAGGTTTTTTATGTCCATGATTACAGCCGGTCCCGGCATATATGAGAGTATTGCCGAGCGGACAGGAGGGGAAATTTATATCGGGGTGGTCGGGCCTGTACGCAGCGGAAAATCCACCTTTATCAGACGGTTCATGGAATCGGTGGTGATTCCGGCCATACCGGGGGAATACGACAAAAACAGAGCCAGAGACGAAATGCCCCAGAGCGCCGGGGGAAGAACGGTCATGACCACGGAGCCGAAATTTGTACCGGATGAAGCGGTGCAGATCAGGACCGGGGACACGGAATGCCGGGTGAAAATGATCGACTGCGTGGGGTATCTGATTCCGGAGGTGCTGGGGACAGACGAAGACGGACAGACCCGGATGGTACACACGCCCTGGTCGGAAGAGCCGGTACCCTTTGAGGAAGCTGCCGAAATGGGTACACGCCGGGTGATCACGGAACATGCCACCATCGGTATGCTGGTAACATCGGACGGAACCATCGGCGATATTCCCCGGGACAACTACATCGGTGCGGAAGAAAGGATCGCAAAGGAACTGACGGAGATCGGCAAACCCTTCGCCATCATCTGCAATTCCGCCCACCCGGAGAGAGAGGAATCCATCCGCACCGCACTGGATCTGGAGACAAAATACGGTGTGCCGGTAGCCCTTGTGAACTGCCTGGAATTGTCGGCGGAGGATATTGACCATATTCTGGAGATGGTGCTGCTGGAATTCCCGGTGCGGGAGATCACGGTGCAGCTGCCTCACTGGATGGGCACATTCCGGGAAGAAAAAACGCTGCAGGAAGGCATTCTGCGCAATATAACCGAAGCCGCGGCGGGAGTTGCCAAGCTGCAGGGTATCAACGATGATTTTTGTGCCGCCCTTGCCGGAGCTGCCACAGGAACCATACGGCCTTATGTGAATGACACGGAGGGTACTGCCGTGGTGCTGGACAGAATTGACGCCGGAGAGGGAAGTGCGGTTCTGTACCTGCAGCTTCCGGACGCTCTGTACTACCACCTGCTGTCCCGTATGACCGGTATCGAAATGCAGGATGAAACAGAACTGCTGGAGGCGCTGCGTACTCTGGCGGAAACCAAAAAGGAATACGAGAAGTTTGCCTCAGCCATCCGGGATGTGAATACCAGAGGGTACGGGATCGTCATGCCGGAAATGGAAGATCTGACGCTGGAAGAGCCGGAGATTGTGAAACAGGCCGGCGGTTTCGGAGTCCGGCTGCGTGCCCATGCCCCGTCTGTCCATATGATCCGCACCAGTATTTCGGCGGAAGTGCATCCGATCGTGGGGACAGAACAGCAGTCGGAAGAGCTTGTACGGTACCTGACCAGAGAATTCACCGAAAATCCGGACGGGATCTGGGATACCAATATGCTGGGCAGAACCTTGTATGAGCTGGTGGGCGACAGCCTGATGGAGAAATTGGGACATATGCCGGAGGAGGCCCGGGGGAAATTCGGCGAGACCCTGTCCAAGATCATCAATGAAGGTGCCAGCGGACTCGTCTGCATAATCCTGTAAACATGAAAACAGACGGCCTGAAGGAAAATTCCTGTCGGTCGTCTGTTTTTGTTTGCAGCAGATTATTCTTTTACGATCCGCAGCAGATCCCGGGGATCATTGGCGGTGATCAGGGAAGCTCCCTGTTCGATGCAGAGCCGTACATCGGCTTCGTTGTCAGCGCAGTACAGATGCATGGGCATCCCCTTGGCACGGTAGAAGGCGCAGAGTTCGGACTTTACGAACATCATGGAAAGCCCGATTTCGTCATACCATTCGTAACCGCAGAATTCCTTCATCTGGATATCCGGATACCCCATGGTTCTGGCGCCGTATGTTTCCTTCAGATACCGGATGATCCGGCCGTTGAAGGCATAGAACCAGCAGTCCGTGCGGATATCAAAGCCATATTCCCGCAGAGCCGCAATGGTGATGTCCACCGTTTCTTCCGTGTATTCCTTGATCTCCACACCCAGCTTCAGGGAAGGCTTTTTTTCTCTGACCAGCGCCAGCAGTTCCTGCAGGGTGGGAATCTGTACCTTTCCGGCAAACTGATCGCCGAATTTTTCCCGGTAACAGGGATCCAGCGTACGTATTTCTGCCAGAGTGCGGTCTCTGAGATGGTCGGGCACACCGCAGGTACGGGATGTGTCGCCGTCATGCATCAGAACCGGCTGTTTATCGGCGGAGAGCCACACGTCAAATTCCACGGCGTCCACACCCAGCTCGATGGCTTTTTCGAAGGACAGCAGGGTATTCTCCGGATACAGGGCGCAATAGCCCCGGTGTCCTTCCACGATGATATGTTTCATAGGCGTACCGCTTTATTTTCCGATCAGCGGGAACAGCTTATCAAAAGCATCCGCATACAGGTCACCGATGAGCTGTGCGCCGGCTGCGGTAGGATGCACGCCGTCTGCCGCCCAGCATTTGGGATCGACGCGGAGGCTGGCTTCGGCAAAAATACCATCCAGAGGAATAAAAGCGTCGGCGTATTCTCTGGCCAGTTTCCGGGTAACCTGAATCTTGGCATCCAGGTCGGCACGTCCGTTGGCAAGGGCGCCGGTGGGAACGATGAACTGTTCCAGAATCAGGATCTTGGCGTGGGTCTTGGTCTTGATTTCTTCCAGACAGTACCGGTAGCATTCTTCGAAATATTCACGGGGCATCCAGTTTTCTTCGGCGGCTCTGTGCCATGTGTCGTTGACGCCGATCAGGATAGAGACGAAATCCGGATCATAGGCGATGCAGTCAGCCTGCCAGCGGTCACGGAGATTTTCCGCCCGGTTGCCGCTGATGCCCAGATCGTAGAAGGTGAAGTCCACATCGGGGTGGCGTGCTGCGATGTTTGCGGCGGCATATTTGGGATAACCGTTCCCCAGATTGGTGGGATCATTTCTGTCCCGGCCTGCGTCGGTGATGCTGTCGCCCTGGAATAAGATTTTCATATTGGATCCTCCTGTATGAAAGGGATGATGGTGTTGTCAGCAGTATAGCATAAAACGCCTGGGATTACAAGAGGCATATGTGGAAAATGTTTAATTTTCGGCAGTGAGATCTGCAGCTCCTTTGAACTCTTTCCGTTCGTGCAGCCGTTGGCGCAGGACAGCAAACCGGTCATCACTACGTATGGAGTCCAGCCATTCCCAGCCATGGGGCGCATCAAAGGCATCGAGACACCAGTCAAACAATGCGTTGGTATCTTCTACCGTGTTTTTTTGCGGGGACAGATAGGGATAATCACTGTCAAACGTTTCAGCGCCCAGGGCGTCCAGATACAGCAGGCATGCATCCACGCCTTTTGCAAGCGCTGCGATTCCGGCTTCTGTCTGGCCGGTGCCCGCATACCCGCACGCCAGCCAGAACTGTGCCATAACCCGCCGTTCCAGCAACAGGGAATTGTGTACCGTGCCGTTCTCGCTGTATGGTTCCCCCACCACTGCATCCAGCAGCCGCAGGATGCAAGCGGAGTTATGCAGATTGGATTCGGGTGTGCCGTCCAGATTGGGAAGATGGGTCAATTCTTGTGTATAGTCCAGAATGGCGCTGCTTTGATACTGTCTGGCTTTTTCCATATCATCCCGCTGGCGGTACCGGTCCCGGAGGATAAGATTACGGGTCATCCAGTTTCTGTCCGGAAGATACTTGAGCCATTCGTTTACTTCTTCTTCCGGCACGGCTTTTATCATGATGGTCGCAAAAAAACGGAGTACCCAGGCATCTTTCATTTTCTCCCGTGCCGTAAAGGCATACTGACGCAGTTCCGGCAGAATCTCCTCATAGGATTCCTGATCTCTGTAAAAAAGTGCTTCGCAGATTTCCAGCTTTACCCACCAGTCATTGGGATATTCCCGTTCCAGCTTCCGGAGACGGGCAAGAGCTTCCGCACGGTCATCCAGCATCCAGCTTTCTTCGATGGCATGGCGCAGCCTGTCTTTATCACTTTCCGTTCCCATCAGCTCCTCCATGCTTACCTCAAAGAACCGCGAAAGCTCCGGCAGCAGCTCAATATCCGGGTACGCCGCACCGGTTTCCCAGCGGCTGACTGCCTGATAGGTTACCCCCAGATATTCCGCCACCATCTCCTGGGTTACATTTTTCTGCATACGGAGTTTTTTCAGATTTTCCCCTATATACAGTTTCATTACATCACATCCTTATGGGTTATTTCAGCACCGGTTCTGATGTTTCTATTATACCTGCATGGGTGAAAGATAGCAATAAACAGATCTGTACAAAAACTCAATTTCCGGTTTAGCGCTCGCACAGGTGTTGAAATCATCGTATGCAGGTACAGATTTCCAAATCATATTGACTTTTGAGGAGAAATCGTGTATGATAATACCATCATAATAGGGCAGGTATTTCTATCGGGGTTTTTGGCAGCACAGCCTTGTTTTCAGGAGATGAAGTATGCCGGATATTGCGAAGAAAAAAAAGAAAAAGCACCTGTTCTGGAAGTGCCTGAAGTTTCTGTTCAGCCGTGTGGTGCTGGTTGCGCTTCTGATTGCGGTGCAGCTGCTGATGCTGATCGTCGGCGTGCTGCGGTTCACGGAATATTACTACATTTTCGCTTCCGTCTCCACACTGATTGCCATGCTGACGGTCTGTTATGTGATCAGCATGGAGTATAATGCCGGGTACAAAATTGCCTGGATCGTGGTGGTGCTGGTGTTTCAGCCGGTAGGCGCTGTGATATATTTCATTTTCAGCGGCAATACCCTGTCCCGGAAGGTGAAAGTGGCCATGAGCCGGATCACTTCCATTACAGCAGCCCTGAAAGAAGATAAATCCGGGATTCTCAGACGGCTTGCCGCAGAGGCACCGGATGCATGGCGGCAGTCCGCCTATATCGACCGGATCTGTATGTGCCCTCCGTATGACGCTTCCGCAGCCCGGTATCTGCCCACCGGAGAAGCCTTTCTGGAATCCCTGCTGGCGGAACTGGAAACGGCGGAGCGGTATATTTTTCTGGAATATTTCATCATCGGACACGGGGAAATGTGGGAGAAGATCCGGCAGATCCTGGTTCGCAAAGCCGCCGCAGGGGTGGATGTGCGGGTGATTTACGATGATTTCGGCAGCATTACCCGGCTGCACAAGCGGTATCCGAAAGAACTGGGGGAAGTGGGCATCCGGTGTCACGTGTTCCATCCCTTCGTGCCGATTCTGGACGCCCGGCAGAACAACCGGGATCACCGGAAAATCTGTGTCATTGACGGATACACCGCATTTACCGGCGGCATCAATATCGGAGATGAATATATCAACCTGACCCATCCCCACGGGTACTGGAAAGACAATGCTGTGATGGTGAAGGGGGACGCCGCCTGGAGTTTTACCCTGATGTTTCTGACTATGTGGGACTATCTGGATCATCCCGCGGTACACCGGGACGAGAAATCCTATGAACAATACCGGCCGGCGGTACAGAAAAACTGCCCCGCAGACGGGATCATACAGCCCTACACGGACAATCCGCTGGACAGCGAACCGGCGGGGGAAAATATCTATCTGCACATGCTGTATCATGCGTCACGGTATGTGTGGATCACCACGCCCTACCTGATCATTGACGAACAGATGGAGCAGGCCCTTTGTACGGCTGCCCGGAGCGGTGTGGATGTACGGATCGTAACGCCGGGGATCCCGGATAAGAAAACCATCAACGAAACCACAAAATCCTACTACGGGCGCCTGTTGGAAAGCGGTGTCCGGATATACGAATATACCCCCGGATTCATCCATGCCAAAACTTTTGTGTGCGATGACCTGTACGCCACGGTGGGCAGCGTGAATCTGGATTTCCGCAGCCTGTTTCTGCATTTTGAATGCGGTGTGTGGATGTACAGAGCATCCGCCGTGGCCGATATCAAAACCGACATGACACGGGTTCTGGAATCCAGCCGGGAGATCACACAGACAGACTGCAGAGTATCTTTTCTGCGGCGGCTGTACCGGTCTGTGCTGGATCTGATCGCGCCGATGCTGTAGTTCAGCGGCCTGTCAGATAATCGGAACCGGGCTGCTGCATGGGAAAATCATGCTGCCGGAGGACTTCATACACGGCCACCGCAACCGAATTGGACAGATTCAGGCTGCGCAGGTTTTCCCGCATGGGGATGCGCACGCAGGTGTCCAGGTGTTCCCGCAGCAGGCTTTCAGGCAGACCGGCGGTTTCTTTGCCGAACATGATGTATACCGGCAGGGGATAGGATACCTCAGTGTAGGAGCGGGGGGCTTTGGTGGTGAAATAATACACGGCGGCTTCCGGATTCCGGGTGAAAAAATCGTCCAGGTCTTCGTAGTATGTGATATCCAGCAGATACCAGTAATCCAGCCCGGCCCGTTTGAGTTTCCGGTCATCGATGGCAAAACCCATGGGCTTTATGATATGCAGGGAAGCGCCGGTGGCCGCACAGGTACGGGCGATGTTGCCGGTGTTCTGGGGAATTTCCGGTTCATGCAGGACAATGTTGACAGCGGAAGACAAAATAACACATCCTTTCCTTGGTTACGGGACATATTATAGCGCACCCGGCGCCGTTTGGCAAGTTTCTGTCCAAAAAAATGTGTGTCTTGTCAATAAATTTACATTTACAACTACCAATATCCACAAAACTATAGTATAATAGTACGGATAAGGTTTATAAAACAAAAAGAACAGCGGAGGAATATGTATCGTCCTGCGGGGGGATACAGAACAGTGTAATGGGATTGATCACAAGTATTTTCGGTACCTACAGCGACAGACAGATTAAGAAAATTATGCCGCAGGTCAACAGAATAGGTGCGCTTGCGGACACATATAAACGGATGAGCGACGCCGAAATGGCGCAGATGACAGACAAATTCAAAGCCAGACTGGCCGGTTCGGATACACTGGATGATATCCTGCCGGACGCTTTTGCGCTTGTCAGAGAAGCCTCCGACCGTGTACTGGGCAAGCGGCCTTTTGACGTACAGCTGATGGGTGGTATCCTGCTGCATCAGGGCCGTATCACCGAAATGAAGACCGGTGAAGGGAAGACCATTGTGGCATCTCTGCCTTCCTACCTGAACGCGCTGGCAGGCAAGGGCGTGCATGTGGTTACCGTAAACGAATATCTGGCAAGACTGGGCTGCGAAGAAATCGGCCGTGTGCATGAATTTCTGGGTCTGACCACGGGTCTGGTTATCCACGACCAGAAGCGGGCGGAAAAGCAGAAAGCCTACAACTGCGACATTACCTACGGTACCAACAACGAGTTCGGCTTTGACTACCTCCGGGACAACATGGTAACCTATGAAAACCACCGTGTGCAGAGAGGGCATAACTTTGCCATCGTGGACGAAGTGGACTCCATCCTCATCGACGAAGCCAGAACCCCTCTGATCATTTCCGGTCAGGGCAACGAAGTGAACGTGCTGTACGATATGGCAAACCGTTTCGTCAGAGGGCTTACCAAGTTCGTGATCAAGGAACTGGACCGCAAGGAAGACCATGACGACGTACAGGCCGACTACATCGTGGATGAAAAGGCCAAGAGCACCACGCTGACCAAATCCGGTGTGGAAAAGGCGGAAAAGTATTTCGGTCTGAAAAACCTTTCCGATCCCGAAAACTCCGAAATCTCCCACCATATCTATCAGGCCATGAAGGCATACGGCACCATGGCACGGGATATCGATTATGTGGTCAAGGACAACGAAGTGCTGATCGTTGATTCCTTCACCGGCCGTATCATGCCCGGCAGACGGTTCTCCGACGGTCTGCACCAGGCGATCGAAGCCAAGGAAGGCGTGAAAATCCAGAAGGAAAACCGTACCATTGCCACCATCACCTTCCAGAACTACTTCCGTATGTACACCAAGCTGTCCGGTATGACCGGTACGGCTCTGTCCGAAGAAAACGAATTCCGTGAAATCTACAATCTGGACGTGGTGGAAGTGCCCACCAACCGTCCCATGATTCGGAAGGACCATCCGGACGCAGTTTATAAAACCAGAAACGGAAAGTATGCTGCGATCATCGACCAGATCCGGGAATGCCACGAAAAGGGCCAGCCTGTTCTGGTGGGTACCGTTTCCATTGAAAAGTCCGAAGAACTGTCCCGCAAGCTGAAGGCCGCCGGGATCTCCCATACGGTGCTGAATGCCAAGTACCATGACAAGGAAGCCGACATCGTAGCCCAGGCAGGTAAGTTCGGTTCCGTTACCATTTCCACCAACATGGCCGGCCGTGGTACCGACATTCTGCTGGGCGGTAATGCCGAATACCTGGCTAAGGCGCAGATGCGTAAGGAAGACTACGAAGAGGGCATGATCGCCCTGGCCACCGGTTCTTCCCAGTCTGTGGGCGAAGATGTGCTGGAAGCCAGAAAGCACTACAGAGAACTGTATAAGAAGTTCGAAGAAGAGATCCGTCCCGAAGCCGACAAGGTCAGAGCGGCAGGTGGTCTGTTTGTCATCGGTACCGAACGGCATGAATCCCGGCGTATTGACAACCAGCTCCGCGGTCGTTCCGGACGTCAGGGCGACCCCGGGGAATCCCGCTTCTTCCTGTCCTTTGAAGACGATCTGATGCGGCTCTTCGGTTCCGAACGGATTGCCGGTGTGGTTGACAGACTGGGTCTGGAAGAAGACCAGGCAATCGACGCCAAGATCCTGTCCGGTTCCATCGAATCTGCCCAGAAGAAACTGGAAGACCAGAACTTCAACCGCCGTAAGAACGTGCTGGCGTATGACGACGTTATGAACCAGCAGAGAACGGTTATCTACAAGCAGAGAGCGGAAGTGCTGGAAAACGGCGACCTGCGGGACAAGATCCGCGGTATGATCGATGCCACCATCCGGGATGCCGTGGCAAGCTCTCTCCACGAAGACGATATGTCCGCCTGGGATCTGCCCGGACTGAAAAACCGGTACATGGGCATTCTCTGCACGCCGGAAGATTTTGAAGACCTGACCGGAGAACCGGCCGAAATCCGTGCCCAGATCGAAAAAACCATGCTGGATCGGGCAAACGAACTGTATACCAAGAAGGAAACCGAACTGTTCGGCGAAGAACAGATGCGGGAAATCGAACGGATTATCCTGCTGCAGAACGTGGACAAGAAGTGGATGGATCACCTGGAAGCCATGGATTCTCTGATGGAAACCATCGGTCTGCAGGCATATGCCCAGAGAAATCCCATCTCCGAATACCGTCTGGTAGGTGCGGACATGTTTGACGAAATGGTGCTGGAGATCCGCAACGATACGGTACGGATGCTGCTGTCCGTAATGCCCAGACCTCAGGTGGAGCTGAAGCGTGTGGAAGTGGCCAAGCCTGTTTCCGAAGGGTTTGCCGGCGGCGGGGACAAGACCCTGGCCAAGAAGCCGGTTGTGAACAAGACCGAAAAAGTAGGCCGGAACGATCCCTGTCCCTGCGGCAGCGGCAAGAAGTACAAAAAGTGCTGCGGTGCCGGTACTGCGGAATCCGACGAAGACTGATCGAGGTTCATAATGGGATTCGGACTGCTGATACTGGGGTATTTCCTGACCTTTGCCTTTACCATATCGCAGGCGTACTTCTTTGCTGACGTGATCGGTGCGCTGATCCTGCTGTATTCCTTCACCAAACTCAGCGAATACAATCTGCATTTCAGAAGTGCGGCTGCGGCCGGTATGGTGTTCACCCTGCTGGCACTGGTCAGCGGTATACTGATCAGTATGCATATGATGGAGAACGAGGGAGTGACCGATATTCTGCTGGACGTGGCCAAATCGGCTGCGGCGCTGGTCATGCATGTCTTTGTGTTCCTGGGGACCCGCGGGATTGCCCAGGGCGCGGACTGCGGGAGACTGGCGGAAAAGACCATGCGGAATCTGGTAATGACCTCTGCCTATTATGTGATGTATTTCCTGACGCTGCTGCTTTCGCTTTGGCTTCCCGAAGGGGTGGCCTATGTCAGTTTTCTGGTGTACCTGTATTTTCTGGTATGTCTGGTGTGCAATCTGCTGCTGTTCCACACATGCTTCGGGATGCTGTATCCGGCGGAGGGAGATCCCATGGAAAACCGCCGGTCCAGAATTCCTCTGCTGAATAAGATCAGTGATGCTTTCGACAGGGTGGAAGAAAAAAAGAATGCCTATCGGAAGCAGTCCATGCAGATGGCGATGGAAGAAGCGGAAAAGCGGGCTGCCGAAAAAGCGAAGAAATACGGAAGCCACAAAAAGAAAAAGAAGAAAAAATAAGACCAAACAGGAGGATATATGGGATTCGGATATCTGCTTATCGGATTTCTGTTTCTGATCAATCCGGTAATCCATGTCATGGACATCCTGCCGGACTGTATCGGTTTTTTTCTGATCGTCAAAGGGCTTGGGAAAATATCCCTGTTTGTGGATCATCTGGCGGCGGCGAAAGGGCATTTCTGGAAGCTGGCGCTGATCGATCTGGTGAAGGTGTTCTCCATCCTGTTCTGGCCTATGGTGTCCGATACGGGGATGCTGCTTCTGACCTTTGTATTCTCCCTCTTTGAGCTGCTGTACTTTATCCCCGCGGTGATGAGCCTGTACGAAGGGATGACATTTGCCGCCCTCTGGTACCAGGGGGAAGCGGTGTATGCCAAAAAAGTCAAAAAGAAAAAGACCATAGAGCTGGGCACAGCCTGGCGCCGCAGTTCGATCGTGTTTTACTGCCTGCGGATCGCGGTTTCCATCGCGCCGGAGCTGACATCCCTGCAGATGTTTGACAATCTGGGATACGTGCATGCCGGGGCTATTGAGTATTCCTACTACAAGCCCTTCCTGTATGTGTTCCTGGGAATGATCGTTCTGATCGTCGGGATCGTATGGTATGTGCGTACATATCGTTACTGGAACGGCATCCGGAAAGACAGGGTTTTCTGCTCCAATCTGTCCCGGAAATATGCGAACGATATTCTGCCCAATACCGGTCTGTTCTGTGCCATGCGCATGAAGAAAACCGCCTATTGCTATCTGGGCGCTGCGATTACATCGCTGTTCATTATCGTGGACGGGATCAACGTGCTGCCCGGTCTGTTTTCTGCGGCATTCCTGACAGCAGCTGCTCTGCTGATGGGCAAGTATGTCAGACTGGCATATGCGGCGGTTCCTTTTGCACTGGTGCGCGCCGGACTTTCCATCTGGAATCTGGTACAGCAGTACCTCTATTTCAGCGATTACCGTTCTCCGGAAGCTGTGGAATGGGTGACAAACGCGTACAATATGTACTATTTCATGGCTTTCACGGAAACCATTGAATTTATTGCGGCCATGATCGGCACGGTGGTTCTGCTGGTGGCGTATATGAAGACCATCCGCCTGCATCTGGAAGAAACCGGCGTACAGACCGAGCATGTCCAGTACAGCAAACAAAACCGGGATCTGGAGATTTACAACATGATCGGTTCCCGTCTGCTTTTGAATGCAGCGCTGGCCATTGTGAACTACATCGCCGCCTGTGCATACCATTATGCGTTGGTGGATATATCCGCCATGAGTGTGATCTGCATCGTGATCACGCTGATCTGGATCGCCCAGACCGTCTTTACCGTGACTCTGATCGGGGAGCAGGTGTACGACCGGCTGTCCGGTGAATATTGATTCCAGCAAAAAAATGCGGGAGAGCTTTTAGGACTCTCCCGTTTTTTGTGTTATTGTTCGTATACGATTTCCACAGATTCCAGTGCCTGGTTTTCTTCCCCGATCTTCACAGCCTTCCAGTCGGAGGCGGTACCGGGATAATAGATCTTCTCCAGTCTGGGACATTCGGAAAAGGCGAATTCATCCACAGCTGTAATGGGGGCACCGAAGGATACCCGTTCCAGGCTGTAGCAGCAGCTGAACAGATAGCTGGGTACGCTGGTGATGCCGCTTCCCAGGTGTACGGAACGCAGGGATGTGCAGCTGTTGAAGGCACGCAGCCCGATCTTGGTAATGGTGTCGGGGACGGTGATGTCTGTCAGAGCGTAGCAGTTGATGAAGGTGCGGGGGCCGAGGGTATGCAGGTTGGCGCCGAAATGCACCGTGGTCAGGGACTCGCAGTTGAAGAAGGTCTGCTCTCCCAGAACTTCCAGACAGTCGGTCAGAACAACGGAAACCAGATCCTTGCAGTTCAGGAAGAAATTGCGGTCCAGTTCCCGTACGATCACGCCGTCCACCATGTCCGGTACCACAAACAGATCCCAGGAACCGGTATAGTCGTCTTTCCGGAAGGACAGCACGCCGTCTTCCGTGATGGAGTACCAGGGTTCCTTTGCGGATGTGGTGAGATACACATCGCTCAGGCCGGTCATATGCTGGGCTTTCCGGTAGGTGGCGTCCGCTGCCCGTTCGTCCGCATTGCGGAAGCTTTCCAGATCCGTGAACAGTGCGATGGCGCCGTCAAAATCTCCTTCTTCCAGCAAGGCGTCTGCCCGGGAATACTTGACCGAGGGAATGATCAGCGTCACCAGCAGCACGATCAGCAGCAGCGCCGCGCCCATTCCGGAAAAAATAGCGATCATTTTCAGCCGGTCGCTTTCGATTTTGGAGCGGGATACCGTAACCTTTTTGGCCGGATTTTTGGCCATCATTTCGTCGTACAGCCGCTTTTCTTCGGTCAGATAGGCTTCGTCAAAATGCTCTTCCAGCCACCGGTGTCCGGTATGACAGTGACCGCAGACCGGTGTTTCTTCCAGGTTGATCTGTCCGCAGGTACAGCGCCAGAGTCCATCCAATGTGTCGGGGCGGAATACCGGTTGTACTACCCCCTCGCATTCCCGACGGATCTGACCATACAGCGGGTCTGTCTGCCAGAGCACGGCCTGTTCCGGAAGCTGGAGCGGAGCCCGGTCGCCTCTTTCCCAGAGCACAGTCTCATCCTGTCGTACCTGTTCCACACGGCTGTGTACATACACCGCATTGGCGGGACAGGGCAGAGCGGCGGTTTCTCCCACGGGAACGGTGACTTCTTCTGTTCCCGCATCGGCACGTCTGGCGTCCGTGAAGGACAGGGTCAGCCGGCATTGCATAGGTGTCCGATCCGTACAGGGGACAATGACGATCTTCAGCTGCCGGGTTCCGTTTTCTTCCGTGACGGTATTCTGTTTTACCTGAACCGGGCAGCAGGGGAGATATTCCTTCTGCTCCCGGTCGCTTATGATTTTTATTTCGTTATCCATATATGATTTCCCTTGGCGAATTTTTCTTCATTGTAGCATAAACCGCCGCAGGAATCAACAGAAATTTGTGAATATATCGGCCGTGGGGAACTCATGCCAGGTTTCCCAGCACCGGAACCGCTTCGGGACAGATCAGCCGGCAGTGCTCGTTTATGTAATAATACATGGAGCTGGGACAAAGCTTCCCGAAATATTCGCCGGCGAAATACGTTTCCCTGTCCAGGGACAGATAGAATTTGCCGTCCGGATCATGCCATGCCGTGCTGCCGCCGGAATACCCGCTGGTCAGCAGACAGGCGCAGGTGGACAGCAGGTACCCCATCTCCCGGAAAGCATATATGATATGACCGCTGTAGTATCGTTTCTCCGGTTCATATTTCCGGTATTCCGTCAGGGTTCTTTCCGCACCGGTGCGCAGCATGGAAACCTGTCTGCGGTTCTCCATCTTGGTGACAAACAGTTCACAGCCGCCGCGCCTGCAGGGGTACATCTGCACGAAGATCCGGCTGTGGGTGGTATCAAATCCGCACCGTTCCCTGGCTTCCCGCAGGATCACGGCCAGCACCCGCCGGGTATCTGTTTTCTGTATATCATTTATCGAAAGATCATTCATGTCGCTGGCATCCAGCATGATCTTCAGTTTTTCATTGCTAATCACGATCAGTTCCATGACCACTCCTCCCAGATTGCCGCCCCGAAACCCGGACAGAACGGCGAAGCCGCCCGGCAGCATACTTCCGCCCGGTGTGTCTATACTATATTATAATCCGTAAGCGGGAAAAATGGTACCCCTAAAATACTGGTAATATTTTTGTCACAAAATGTCAATATTTTGC
>SVSN01000016.1 GCA_015064285.1 Oscillospiraceae bacterium
ATAGAAACAGATATATAGGAGGATCGCTCATGAGAGCAGTTGTGATTGAACAACCCGGTGTGATGCAGCTGAAAAATGTGCCGGTACCGGAACCGGTAAAAGGCTTTGTAAGGGTCAAAGTGGCATCCTGTGCCATCTGCGCCACGGATCTGGAAGTGATCGACGGACGGATTGCTGCCAGATATCCCCTGATCCCTGGACATGAATGGAGCGGTGTGGTGGACGCTGTCGGCGAAGGCGTGGACGAAAGCTGGATCGGCAAGCGGGTCATCGGCTCCAATGATGTGGTGTGCTGTACCTGTGACGCCTGCCGCAGCGGAAACTGGCGGTACTGCAGGGAGTTCAAGGAAATCGGCTTCAAGCAGGACGGTGCTTATGCGGAATACGTACAGGTGCCGGCATATGGTCTGTATGAACTGCCGGAGAGTGTTTCTTTTGCGGAAGCTGCCCTGTGCGAACCTCTGGGGGTGGCTATCGGAACCATGAAGAAAACCGGTGTGGTATTCGGACAGACGGCACTGATCATGGGTGCCGGTTCCATCGGACTGTGCATGCTGGAAATCTGCCGGGTCATGGGTCTGCGGAAAATTACAGTCTGTGACCTGCTGGAAGACCGGCTGGCCATTGCGGCAGAACGGGGTGCATACCGAACTGTGTGCAGCGGTAAGGAAGATGTGCTGACCGCCGCCGGAAGCGTGTGTCCGGAAGGGTACGATGTGGTCATTGACGCAACCGGGATCGAAGAATGTATCGTGAACTGCATCCGACTGACGAAAAAGGGCGGGGTTCTGGCGCTTGCCGGGTATGGCAGAGGCAAAATCATGAACATCCGCATCGACGATATTCATGTAAACAATATCCGCATGGTGGGGGCAGGGAACAACTGGAACCACCTGAAGCTGGCTCTGGAACTGATGGAAGACGGAATGGTGGATATGAAACCCATGATTTCCGAACAGATTTCCCTGGAAGATTTCGAAAAAGGCATCGATCTGGTGCGCAGACGCCCCGGCAGATTTGTCAAGGCGCTGTATCGTTTTGATATATGAAAAACGCTGTAGTGGGGATTGATCTGGGGACATCGTCCGTAAAAGTGATATGTGTTTATCCGGACGGAAGAACGGTGCGTGCCGGAAAAACCTATGCCGCCAGAAACGCTGATGGCTGGCAGAATGCACTGGCTGCCGCACTGGCAGAAATGGATCTGTCGGATGTCTGCGCGGTGGGACTGTCCTCCCAGGTGGGAACATATATGATCGAAGGGATACCGGAACCCATCCACTGGTATGATGACGTGGGCGACCGGGAATGCAGTGCCTGCAGACAGGAGGACGAGCCGGAAACCTTCCTGCGGGAGATCGGCATGCCTCATCCGCAGATCCGTTCCTATCCGCTGCCCCGGATCCGGTATATCCTGGATACATACGGCAAGTGGCTGAACGGACAGCCCCGACGGATCTGTCAGCCAAAGGAATGGATTTGTCAGATTCTTACCGGCAAACGGATCACCGACACCTGCTCCATGCGGGGACTGGCCCATCCGGATGGCAGATACAGTCGCTATTTCCTGGAGAAACTGGGCATCACGGAAGAATGGCTGCCGCCGCTGACGGATCCTGCAGGGTTGGTTGGTACCGTAACGGAAGAGGCAGCATTGGCAACGGGACTGCCCCGGGGAACACCGGTTTACTGCGGATGCAACGATTTCTATACCGGCATGCTGGGGCTTGGTGTGGGCAGTACCGGAGAAGCTTTTGACGTTACCGGAACCAGCGAACATATCGGCATTCTGTGTGACACGATGGATCTGTACACACCACTGGTGGTAAGCCCCTATCTCCATACCAATGTGCTGTACGGTGTGACTGCCTCCTCCGGCTCATCCCTTGGTTTTGCCATCCGGAATTACGGAATGGAGTGCATCGAAGCGCTGGAAGAACCTTATGCAGAGGCGCCGTTGTTCCTGCCCTATGTGAACGGAGAACGGGCGCCGATCTGGGACGGAGATGCCAGAGGCGTGTATTTCGGCATTGAAGCAGACTGTGACCGTTCTGCACTGGCGTACAGTGTCCTGGAAGGGGTTGCGTTCAGCATCTATCAGATTTATGAAACCATGAACAGCCGGGCAGAAAAAATGCTGGTGGGCGGAGGGGCCTCGGAAGATTCGTTCTTAAATACGCTGAAAGCCTCCCTGTTCGGGATTCCGGTGATCAGTACCGTCGAAAAAGAAGCCTCGGCGCTGGGCGGTGCAATGTGGGGGGCTGTCGGATGTGGTCTGTCCGCCGATGTGAATGATGCGATCCGGACTTATGTCAGACCCAGTCGGGTCTTTGAGCCGCGCAAAGAGTGGACCGAAATGCTCCGACAGCGGTTTGGGATATATAAAAACCTGTATCCGGCGCTGCGGGATTCATTCCGGCAGTGGAAAAACCGGGATGCGTAACAAAAAAAGGAAGTACTGTATATGAGCTGTGTCATTTTTGGCGCCGGGAAGATTGCCAGAGGCTTTGTGGGGCATATCCTGACATTGTCCGGCATTCCCTTTGTCTTTGTGGAAAAATATAAACCGCTGGTGGATGCCATCAATACCCGGGGATCCTATACCGTCAACGTCATGGGCAATGCGGCGGAAACCTGTGTGATAACAGGCGTACACGCATTGTCGTTTGAGGATCGGGAAGAAATCGTATCCGCCATCGCTGCGGCAGATGTTGTGTTTACAGCGGTGGGCGGCAAGAATCTGGAAGAGATTGTGCCGTTTCTGGCGGAAGGGATTGCCAGAAAAGCATCGGCAGGCGGGAATCTGAATGTAATCACCTGCGAAAACTGGAAGAAACCGGCACAGATTCTTCACGATGGTGTGGCAGGTGTCATGCCGTCGTCGGACTATCTCGCAGATCATGTTGGGTTTGCAGAAGCGGTCATCATGCGTTCCGGCATCGAACCGGATGAAGAGCAGCTGGCAAAAGATCCCCTGTGGGTCAATGTATCCAATTTCTGGCAGATGCCGGTGGATGGAGACAGCCTGAAGGGAAAACTGCCGGAGATCCGGTGTGTCAGTCCCATGCGGAATTTTGCCGGGTTTCTGGAGAGAAAATTCTATACATACAATGCCGCCAACGGGACGGTATCTTTCATAGGCGCACTGCTGGGATACAAGGATCTGGGGTCTGCTGCCTATGACGAACGGATCATCGACGTTCTGGAAGGCGTGTACGACGAAACGTCCCGTGCGCTGGCCAAAAAACATGGCATCCCGCTGGAAGAACAGATCGCTTTCGCCGGAACATCCCGGGCCAAACTGCAGGACAAAGCGATCATTGACACCATTGAACGGAATGCCAGAGATCCCCTGCGGAAGCTTGGGAAGGACGACCGGCTGGTGGGGTCTGCCAATCTGGTACTGGACTGCGGCATACTTCCGGAGCATCTGTGCATCTCCATTGCCGCTGCGCTGTATTACGTGTCTCCCGGGGATCCGTCTGCGGAAGAACTGGTGCGGATGCGGCAGGAAGAAGGCATCGATGCTGTGCTGACAAAAGTATGTTCACTGGAACCGGAGGGAACCATCGGAAAACTGGTCAAGGAAAAAATCACACTGTTGAAAGAATGGGGTTGGATTCATGAATAATGCCAGAATTGCGGTTGTGGGAGCCGGAAAAACAGGACGCGGCTTTATCGGCAGACTTCTTGCCGAAGCAGGGGAACCGGTGCGGTATATTGACAAAAACGCCGGGCTGGTACGCGACATGCAGGAAGCCGGACAGTTTACCGTGCATTTTTTCGGTGGGAAAAGAGAAGATTTTGTGGTGGACAACTTTACAGTCACCACCTGGGAGGACGCTGATCTGACCGGGATCGAGCTGATTCTGGTAGCGGTAGGCGGAACCAATCTGCCGGATGTGGGCAAAGCGCTGGCGGAAAGACTGCCGGAAGACTCTTCCGTGCGGATCATCACCTGTGAAAATGCGTCCCATCCTTCGGAAACCGTGAAAAAAGCCATGGGACGGCCGGATATGCCGGTCAGCGAAGCTACGGTGTTCTGTACGACCATCGAAGCGGAAGGACTGGACATCCGCTCGGAAAATTATCCGAAGCTGCAGTGCAGTGCCGAACAGCTGCAGGGGTATGTTCCGCCGGTGACAGGGATTACACCTGTGGATGGTTTCGGCAATTTCCTGACCCGGAAGCTGTTCACCTATAATGCCGCCAGTTGTATCATTGCCTATCTGGGCTGGCGGAAGGGGTATACCTCCTATGGAGAAGCTGCCAACGATCCGGAGATTCTGGCAAAGCTGGATGCCAATTATGCTGTGACCAACCGGGTGCTCTGCCGGGTGTTCGGCTATACGGAAGAAGATCAGGCACAGTTTGCTCTCCTGTCCCGGGAAAAGTTTACCAACCGGGAAATCGCCGATACCATTGAACGGAACGCCAGAGAACCCCACCGGAAACTGGGCCCGGAAGAACGGATCATCGGTCCCATGAAACTGATTGCCGAACAGGGCGAGGATGTCTCTGTGCTGGTGGAAACCGCCGCTGCCATGCTGCTGTACGACAGTGACAGGGAGACAAAGTGGAAAGAACTGCGCGCCGCCCATACGGATGAGGAACTGCTGGAAAGCATCGCCGGACTGCCGGAAAACGATCCTTTGTCCCGGAGAATCGTGGAAAAGGCAGCGGAACTACGGGGGAGGGCATAACCTGCTGAACAGGCTAAACTGCATAAAAAAGGAAGATCACTGTGCATATGGTACAGCCATCTTCCTTTTTTTACAGGTTTATTCGATTTCGGCAAAGAGTGCATCCAGATAGAACAGATCCATACCGCCCCGGACAGCCAGCCAGGAGTATCCGCCCAAATAGAACTCTTCGTCGCCGCAGACGATCAGTGTGATTGCCATATCGGATTCACAGAATGCAATCTGGTACATTGGCGGGTAGGTTTCAGAGAATTTTTCCAGAGTTTCTTCCGTACGGACGCCCTGAATACCGTCCACATGGAGCATCATTTTGTTCAGATCTGCCGCTTCTGTCAGGATCACCACAGCGCCGTCAGACAGGCGTTTAACCTCAATGGACGTGATCCCGGGCAGCTGGGTTTCCCTGTTGATCAGATCCGGCAGATAATCGGTCAGTGTATATGCCTTGCAGCCGGTAAGCAGAACAAGTACCAGAAAAAGCGGCAGCAGGCGGGAAAAGATTTGTTTCATGGCAAACCTCCTATTATATTCTACAAAAATTATACTGTGGCACTGAAAAAAATACAAGTATATTTTATGAATTTTTCCATATTGCTGTCCAAAGGCCATGCTTTTATGGTATAATAACCATATATATGTTTTTTGAGGTGCCATATGAAACAGAAGCTTCTTGTCCTGGACGGCAACAGCATCCTGAACCGGGCGTTTTACGGGATACGGAATCTTTCCACCGCCGCAGGACTGCCTACCAACGCTGTCTTCGGATTTATGAATATTCTCCATAAACACATGACCGCCATAGGCCCGACCCATCTGGCCTGTGCGTTTGATACCAGAAAACCCACCTTCCGTCACGAGGCGTATGCCGGGTATAAAGCTACCAGGAAAGGAATGCCAGAGGAGCTGGCGCTGCAGCTGCCGTATGCCAAAGAAGCTGCTGCTGCCCTTGGGTTTACCGTGATGGAATGTCCCGGGTATGAAGCGGATGACATTCTGGGCACGCTTGCACGGATGGGGGAAGAAGCCGGAACAGAAGTCTATCTGCTGACCGGCGACAGAGACTCCCTACAGCTCATCTCGGACAATACCCATGTGGTACTGATGAAAACCAAAGAAGATATCGTATACGATCCGGCGGTGTTTGGGGAAGAGTACGGGATCACGCCCACCCAGTTCATCGATGTGAAGGCACTGATGGGCGATACCTCTGATAATATTCCCGGTGTGGCAGGCATCGGTGAAAAAACGGCGCTGAAACTGATCCAGACTCTGGGCAGCCTGGACGGACTGTATGGGGACGCGGAGAATCACTTTGGCGGCTCCACCCCTTCCGTATGCAAAAAACTGACGGAAGGGAAAGACTCTGCCTATCTGTCGAAGGAGCTTGCCACTATCTGCAGAACTGCCCCCCTGGATTTGACCATAGAACAGCTGGCGAACAAAGGGATACAGGCAGAGGCACTGATAAAGCTTTGTGATACACTGGAGTTTACCGGCATGGCGAAAAAATTCGGCGTGGATGCTGCCCAATGCCGGGAGGACGCCCCTGCCGCCAATCTGCCGGAAACCGAAAGGATGGATCCGGATACCTTTGTATGGCCGGACTCCCCCCTTGCCATTGTGATGGAAGAGAACGGTTTTGTCCTGTGTGACGGGGAACATCTGTGGAGAACGGAAGCCTGTGATCCGAAGTCTGTTCTGCAGCATCCCTTTATCTGTCATGATCTGAAGTCGCTGCTGCGGCGTACCGGACAGATCGGCTGCGGAGAATTCTGTGTGTATGATACCATGCTGGCGGCATATCTGCTGGATCCCGGCAAGGGGAGTTATCCCCTGGACAAAGCTGCCGGTGCGTATGGTTTCTCTTTGTCCGAATCCCCGGACGCTGCGGAAACAGTATGGGTGATCTGGCAGCTGTACAGCAGTACGAAAGAACAGCTGGCGGAAACCGGTATGGAAACCTTGTATTCCGACATTGAACTGCCGCTGGCTGCCGTACTGGCGTCTATGGAAGAGATCGGCTTCAAACTGGATACAGAGGGTGTGTACCGGTACGCAAAACGGCTGTCGGAAGCGGAAGCGGATCTGATGGATGCGATCTGGATGGCAGCGGGACATGATTTCAATATCAACTCTCCCAAGCAGCTGGGAGAAGTGTTGTTTGAAGAACTGAATCTGCCCTCCGGTCGGAAGACCAAGACTGGCTATTCTACCGATGCGGAGACACTGGAACGTCTTCGTCCCTATCATCCCATCATCGAAAATATACTGGCATACCGGCAAATTACCAAACTGCGTGGGACATACGGCGAGCCGCTGGTGAGACTGGCGGATGAAAACGGCCGGATCCATACCCAGTTGAACCAGACGGGAACCGCTACAGGACGGCTGTCTTCCAATGACCCCAATCTGCAGAATATTCCCGTGCGGATGGAGTTGGGCAGGGAACTGCGGAAGTATTTCATTCCGGAAAACGAAAACTATGTGCTGATCGATGCAGACTATTCTCAGATCGAGCTGCGGCTGCTGGCTCATCTGGCAGACGACCCTGTGATGCAGGAAGCCTTTATTGCCGAAACGGATATCCATACCAAGGTTGCCTCTCAGGTGTTCGGTATGCCGGAAGAACAGGTTACCCCGGAACTGCGCCGTCGTGCCAAAGCTGTCAATTTCGGTATCATTTATGGGATCGGTGACTACTCCCTGTCCCAGGATCTGCATATTTCCCGCAAACAGGCAGCCCAGTATATTGAAAATTATCTGGCAACCTATCCCAATGTGGACAGCTATCTGCAGGGCACCATTGCCGACGCAAAAGAAAAGGGGTACACCACCACCATGTTCAGCCGCCGCCGGAAGATTCCCGAACTGGCCTCTAAAAACCGGAATCTGCAGGCTTTCGGGGAGAGGGTAGCCATGAACAGTCCTCTGCAGGGCAGCGCTGCCGATATCATAAAAATCGCCATGATCCGGGTACACCATGCCCTGCAGGAAGCCGGAATCGATGCCCGCCTGATTATGCAGGTACACGATGAACTGATTGTGGAATCTGCTGTGGCATGCGCAGAACAGGCGAAGGAGATTCTGGTGCGGGAGATGGAAAATGCTGCCGCCCTGAAAGTACCGCTGACTGCGGAAGCCGGTGTTGGTACAAGCTGGTACGATGCTAAATAAAAATATAGTCAGATAACATGAAAACCTTCCTTACCGCTTCTGGTACAGGAAGGTTTTGTGAAAATCGGAGAATATATGTATCGAACTTCCGGTTCGGTGGAGATAAGATTCACTTAGTGGGAATTTCCAGAACAAGCACACTGCCGTGTCCGCCGAAGACCTGCCAGGTGCCGGGGGAGAGCAGACCGCGAAAAGCTTCCCGTTCTGCTTTGGCCAGGGCAGGATTCGTATCTACGGATGTCATGAGATAGGGAGCAAGGGTGTTGAACTGAGCCTGTTCCGGGGTAAAAGCATGGACATTCACGAAAATATCGCCGGTGAATACAAGCCGGTGGGTTTCTTCCACCAGAATGACTTCGCCCGCTACATGCCCGCCTTTTCCTTCGTACACAGAAAAACAGAATGGCCCAACCGGTACAGTAACCGGTTTTGACAGAACACTGTCAGCAAGTGCTGGGGCAGGGAACGGCAGGAAAGTACCGGTGTTGGGCGATGTATAGCCGGATATAATTTTACTGATCCGGACATAGGGTTCGTGAAGCGGATTTTCTTCCCGGACGGCTGCCAGACCGGCATTTTCCCGTCGGAAATTTTCCAGACAGATACGGCTGCCCATAACACAGTCAAAATCGTTTGCCAGACCGCAGTGATCCACATCGCCATGGGTCAGCAGCAGAATTTTCTCCCGGCTGTCGAAATCCGGAAACAGACTGCGGAGCAGAGTCAGGGTTTCCTCGCGATAACAGGCAAATCCACTGTCCACACAAATCAGCGGATGTCCGGCATTTCCATCGTCCAAAAAACAGAGATTGCTGCCGCAGGGTGGTTCGATCAGTGTAACGACAAGACCTGCCGCACCGGTATGCCGGGTTACACGGGGAAGAAAATGCTCGCCGCGGTACCGCCGGATACAATCTGCAAATTTTCCGATATATTCAAAAGTTTTATACGGAGGACTGTTGCGTTCTTCCAGAAGCTGCATGACTTTGTTGGAATGGACGATCAGCTCACGGGTCTGACGATCATCAAAATCCATTTTTCGGGCAATATCGTTTGCAAAATTCAGATAGAATACAGTATTGTCCAGCATTTTTTCACTTTTGCTGTATTCCAGAATCTGAACCGGGCAAAGCAGAGCTGCCTGACGCATGAAATCGGATATGGCTTCGCTGTCATCCACAAACAACCCCATTTTGAAATCCTGATACGGTGTGCCGTTCTCCTGAGAGCTGATATAGGAGATATTGAAATGAAATCTGCTGATCAGTTCCAATACCGGACATAAAGCCCCCGGTTCATCCCGGAGCTGGAAGGAAATAAGCATCACACTGCCTGCGGAATGGTTGTTCTGCAGGTATCCCAGGGCAGCCAGTTCATATTCTGCCTGACGCAGCAGCTCTTCTTCGCCTTCCACTTCCAGAAACAGCATATGTGTATCTATGGCTTTGTTGTAGCTGACGCGTGTGATGTTCAGTCCAAGTCGGGTGAGACAGCGATCCGCCAGCAGAAATGCGCCCACCTGGTCCGGCATGGTGGTAGTGAATGTTTGTTTCATGGAAACACCTCGGTAATGCATGGGAATGGTATTATTATACTGAAAAATGTAAAAATAGCAAGAGATTTTTCAAAAAATGCGGAAAAATATACATCGCTTATCAGGAGGATGTGTGTGCATACGGCGTTATTGTTTTTGTACCGGGGGTGTTGTATACTGATGCCGGCCTGAAAAAAGGCAGAAAGGAGAAGAAATTATGCAGATTGGAAAAAGTATCCGGAAACTTCGGATGGAGAGAGGGATTACCCAGGAAGTGCTTGCGGAAACAATGCATGTTTCTCCGCAGTCTGTTTCCAAATGGGAAACGGGGTCGGGATGCCCCGACAGGCATACTTCGGCGCACTTTCAGCCTGTTTTCTGAAACTCCCACGACCTTCCGCTTCGCTGATATATCTTTAGCTATGTGAAACGGGTACCACTACACCGGACATAGCTCTGCTGCCGAAGCTGGCAGTGTATTTCGGCGTCAGCATGGATACCCTGTTTTCCCTGACACAGGATGAGTATCTGGACAGAATTACTGCCATGCTCCGGGATGAGCATACCATTTCTCCGGGAGATTTTCTGTGGGCGGAGGGATATCTGACAGGGCTGCTTGCGGAAAATCCGGACTATAATGAAGCCAGAAAACGATTGGTCTGGCTGTACAGACATCGGGTGAACCGGGATACACTGACCTGCGGCCGGATTGCGGAGGAAGGGATCCGGCGGGATCCTATGGATGTGGAACTGGTGAAAGCTCTGGTACAGATACGGGAACAACGACAGGAACGGGACAGACTGATATCTTTTCTTGCCGCTTTGGCGGAAGCCGATCCAGACAATTATGTGGTCAGAGAAGAATTGATCGAAGCCTGTATCCGAAACCGGGAATGGGAGAGGGCGGAAAAACTGATGACCGGCGTACAGCACAGACCGGCATATACGCTGTTCCGCGGCGATATTCTACTGGCAAAAGGGGACGAAGACGGTGCTGTGAAAATCTGGACAGAGCTGGCGGACAGCCTGATCCCACAGGAGAAAACTGATGGCGGCCTGGCGGTGTGGACGTATTACCAGGCGGCAGAACGGCTGAATGGAATCGGCAGAGCAGAGGACGCCATTCACCTGTACGAATTCTCTTACAGAGCCGCCGTGGAACCGAAGCCGCTGGATTCCCTGTATGCCCGGGCATTCCTGCTGGAAAAACTGGGGGAACTGCCGGCGGCTGCGGATATGTGGCAGAAGATCATACACTCCCTGATGACAGAATATCATATCACCGCCGGCGAAACTCTGGACTGGCCCAAAAGAGAACTGGCGCGCTTGCGGAATATCATAGGATAACATAAGAGAACCGTTGCAATCTGTTTTGCACAGACAACAACGGTTCTTTTTTCATGATTTCTTTTTCAGATCTCTGGCGTACTGCTTTTTCAGCAGTTCCACGCCGTATTCCCGCGGCGTACCCTTGAGCCGTTCCATGTAGTTTTCCAGCTCCCCACGGCAGTGTTCCGGCCCGCCTTCCCGCATAACCGTCCACAGGGGATCGGTGTCATACCAGGATTTTTCCATCATGGCTTCTTCCCATTCCAGAATCATTCTGGCACCCCGGGCGCACAGTTCCGGATTCTCCGCTGCCAGATCATGCAGTTCATGCGGGTCTTCCCGGATGTTGAACAGCATTTCCTTCGGGAACAGATGATATCCGCCGTGGATGGTACGAATGTACAGCCAGTCACCGAACCGGGCGGAGCGCTGGCATACATGGGCACACTGGGAGAGGATTACATGATCCTGCCCGCAGTCGGTACCGTCCGTCAGGGTGTCAGCATAACTTACGCCGTCGTATTCATAATTCCCCCGCATCTGTGTGCCAAGCAGCTGCTGGATTGTGGGTGCCAGATCCACGTTGGTATGGAATCCGGTATCCACATGCCCTTGTACGCCGCCGGCCCATTTGATGATCATGGGAATCCGGCAGGTGGGCTCGTCTGCGGTACCGTGCTCGGCGTACAGACCCAGCTCCCCGATGTTTTCCCCATGGTCGGAGGTGATGATCACAGAAACATCATCGTAAATGCCCATGTCCCGCAGTTTCGCGAAGATCTGCCCGATGGCGTCGTCGGTATACCGGATACCGCAGTCGTAGTTGTCCATGAACGTTTTCATTTCCGCCATGGTTTTCACGCTGCCCGGGTGTCTGGGAAGTTCCGGATTCTGCCAGTCGTTCCACATATTGATTTCGTTGGCACCGTGAGGCCCTACATGCATCAGATGGTCTGCGAAAACCTCTTCCGTGATCCAGTCATCCGGCAAGGGCTCGTTTTCCCAGGGATTGCCGAAATCCGCCGGTGTACGGTACGGCGTGTGAGGATCCCAATAGTGTACATGGAGGAACCAGTCGTCCGCCGCGCCGTTTTTGTCCAGCCAGTCCAGTGCGATGGGGGTCACTTTGTCAGCGGTTTCATGCCCCCGGCTGCCTACGTTGTAGATTTCGTTGAAGCCGCTGTGGAACCACCAGGAGGAATGCCGTTCCCCGAATGTGGAAATGGAGGCGGTTTTCATCCCGGCCCGGCGGAACTGCATGAACAGTCCGTTTTCGCTGTACAGATCGGTGAAATGCCGGTCATATCCCTGCAGGCGCAGATCTGCCGCTGTACCGCCGTGTCCTACAACCCCGGTGCGGATACCGAACTGGCCGGTGATCAGGGAGGCTCTGGAGGGCAGGCAGGGGGCATTGGGGCAGTAATAATTGTCAAACCGAATCCCTTCCGCTGCTGCGGCATCTATGTTGGGAGAGGTGTTCCGGCCATAACCATAACAACCCAGATGGTCCGCCCGGAGAGTGTCAATGTCAAAGAAAATAACGCGCATACGATATCTCCTGTCTGAAAGTATCTGTTATAACGATACCATGAACCGGCGGGATTGTCAAGAGGAATAGGAAAATTTACACGATCTGAACGGCAGGGATTGACAAAACAGATTCTCCTTTATATAATGAAGAATAGCCGATTGCAAAACTCAGAAAAAACGAAATCAAGCACTCGAAAACCGGCTACGGCGGGCAGGGTAGAGGCCCCTGACCGCTCACTCCACTATTTCTCGGGTTTTGCAATCTCTATATATAGTGGCACATGGAATTGCAGTCACTATATCCAGCTAACCCATTCCAAAAGTTTTTGCGGAGCTTTTTTCAAAAAGCGACCGTTCCCCTTTTACTGGCGTTTTGCAATCGGCTAATAATGAAGAAAAAAAGGAATGAGGTGCTATGGATGAAATCCCTGACAATACGCTCCTATACGAGCCAGGATGCCGCTGTCATTGCGGAATGGTTTACTGACGAACGGTCTATGCACCGGTGGTGTGCCGACTGTTTTGATACATTTCCCCTGCCGCCTGAAATGCTGAACCGGTATTATGATAGTCACACGGGCGAAATATATCCCTTTATGGCATTGGACGGGGATAAAATGGTCGGGCATTTTTTCCTGAAATGCACGGATCGGGAGAACGTGCGGATCTGTTTTGTGGTGCTGGATCCGGCGTTCCGGGGACAGGGGTACGGCAAAGCCATTATGCAGGCTGCACTGGCATATGCCTTTGATACCCTGCAGGCCCGGACTGCTGCACTGGCGGTGTTTGACAACAATCCGGACGCATATCACTGCTATATTTCCGTAGGGTTCCGGGAAGAGACACCCACGCCGCCGCCTTCCTATACGGTCATGGGAGAAAAATGGACCTGCCGCAGCATGGAAATGTCAAGGATCGATTGGAGAAATCTGACAATGGATGTATATAAGGAATTTGCCGGACAGGAGAATGTGACCGTTGTCCCCTGCTGGAAGAATGCGGAAATGCTGCTCCTGCCCGATACAGATGAGGATACCTACACCTGGTACTGGCACGAACTGGATGGACACAGGTATGAAAGAATCAGCAGCAGCAACCGCGGAAACGGAAACCATACGGCGGTTTTCCGCAAAGATGGCATAACCTACACCTTATCCTACACGGCGTTTGAGCGTACCTGCCGCCTGATCCGGGATCCGGACACCGATCTTCCGTCACGCATCATTGCCTATCCCAAGGTGCCGGTGCTGGTGACCCAGATGCGGCTGCTGTATGCCTGTGCGGACTGCGGCATGGCTTACCTGATCCGGATGGGCGACGGGCGTTTTGCGGTGATCGACTCCGGTATGGGCGAGCATGAGGAACCGGAACACCTGCTGGAACTGATGCAGGCACAGAACGTACGGGACGGAAAACCTGTGATCGCCGTATGGTTCTTCACCCATCCCCACATTGACCACTACAACACCTTTGTGAACCTGATGGAACGGCACCGGGATGAAATCGTGCTGGAAAGCGTTGCGTACAACTGGCCTACCCGGGAGATGGCGAAGGGCTTTTCCGACCTGACCCGGTTTGATGCCCTGATGGAAACGCTGACAGAGACAAAGAAAATCACGCCCCGTGACGGCTGGACATTCATGTTCCCCGGCGTGCATTTCCACATTCTGTATACCTGTGAGGATCTGTATCCGGCACCTTTTGCCAACATCAACGACACCTCCATGGTTATGCAGATGACTGTGGAGAATTCCGTGGACTATACCGTTCGCCGGGTACTGTGGATGGGGGATGCTTCCGCTGCCGCATCAGAGTATCTGGTAAAGAAGTACGACAGGGAAGTGCTGGAATGCGAAATCATGCAGGTGGGGCATCACGGCTACTGGGGCGGTTCGGACGCACTGCACCGGATCGTGGATGCCGAAGTACTTCTGTGGCCCTGTCCGGATTTCTGGTATCAGGTGATCACGAAATGGGACTGCAACCGGTATCTGGTGGAATCCGAAAAGGTACACACCATTTATGTGGCCGGACAGCAGGAAGTGGTGCTGAACCTGGACGAATCCATAGAACCGGTGGATCCCTATCCGGAAACCGGCAGTCCTGTTCTGTATCAGGAAGATTTTTCGGATACCAGTGTGTATCATAAAGCATGGTCGTCTGTTACCGGCGGACGTACCGGATACCGGGGCATGGGGATAGATATAGAACCGGGTGTGTGCCATCTGTCTGCCGGAGAAGCCTGGTCGGTACTGGAATGGGTACAGCCCGGACGGATGACCGACAGCTATGTACTTACTTTTAGGGCAAAGCGTACCGGCGGAGAAGGGCAGACCGCTATCTTCTGGAATCATCCCACGCCAACCGAATGGTCGGACGATGCCGTTCTCCCGCTGGATCTGCCGTCGGATCCCTGTACGGTGGAACTGACCGCTGACGCATTGGCCGGCAAAGCGATATTGACCATAGACGGACAGCCGGTGCGGGAAATGGCATATATGCCCGCAGACAAGCACGGTCTGTACCTGCTTTTACAGAATGCAGAAATAGATGTGTATGAAATTACCGTAAAAGCAATCGGCTGACGGTTCACTGCTGCTGTCACAACGATTACTGTAATCAGCAAAAGAAAATCTCCCGCATGCAGAAGAAAAACTGCGTCCGGGAGATTTTGTTGTTGTACAGAGCATCAGAGGTCGTTCAGATCAATGCTGTAGAGAACCGCACCGCGGCGGATGGAAGTTTCGTAATTCAGCGTGGCGATGATATGCAGTCTGCCGTTTGCTTCACAGGCTGCGGGATAATGACTGGCTGTTGTAACCGGAAAACCGGGGGCCTGTGTGTCGAACAGAATCATGCGCCTGGTAAACCGCAGATCTGCTGTATCGGTAAAGTAGACAGCCAGCAGGGAACGGTCAAACCGATCGATATTGGCAATCAGATAGTGTCTGCCATCGGCAAGGGTACCGGCGAAAATTTTGGAATTCACATAAGGGATATCGTGACTGTGGGCACCGCTCCAGGTTTCGCCGAAATCCTCGGATATATACACAAGGGGAACACGCCGCTGGTCGTTCCGGCAGAACATATACAGGGTCGTACCGCTGCAGATCACCGTGATTTCCGGGTGGACAAGATCTTTTCCGTCCGGCAGATGACCATCCGGCGCGATTTTTACCAGTCGCCAGGGGGCATCGATCTTACCGCTGTCCGACAACAGTACCGCCGGTGTGTTAGGGAAACCATCCAGTTCTCCCACACGCCCCGGCAGCATCAGCTTTCCGTTGGGCAGCCGTACAACATTTGTGTTCAGCTTGAAGGGCAAAGGCTGTGACCAGAGCTGTTCAAACCGGTCTGTTTCCGGGTTCAGAACATACAGATCCAGTGCGTGGATATGATCCGGCGCCACCATCCGGTTCACAAACAGATACAGCCTGTCGTTGTCAATGCCATATACCGGCGGACAATAGAGAATCTTTTCCGTGGGATCTTCGCAGATAATACGCAGTTCACTCCAGGTTTTGCCCCCGTCATAGGAGCGTCTTTCACAGATGGGGGTATAACCGGCCAGCTCATAGGTGGGACAGTTATACCAGGAAGCATACAGAACACCATGGAATTCGATGATAGCCGCTTCATGCAGAAAACCAAATGTGTCGTCAGGACGGTGGACAGAACAGATTTCCGTGTTTCCGGCAGGCAGTTCCGTCATTTTATCAGCCAGCAGGCGTACCGACGGGTAAGCAGCAGCCAGAAGCATATCATCAGATGTATAAAAGGGATGCATACGGACACCTGAAATGGTATTGTCGGTATTTCCGGCCCCTGTCTGTTCTTGCAGCAGCGGATCTGCCGGCGCGCGGGATGCATGGATAGTTTCGGACATGATATACATACCTCCATTCTATCTGTATTATACCAGATTGTTGCCGGTATTCCAATAACGAATTTGTTTTTTTATGAAATATACTGTCCTCGGATAAGGAACCGGTTCCGGGATGACAGAAAATATCGGTTCCAAAACGGATGGCAGAAAAAATGCGGGAATACTAAATTCAATATTGCCAAATCCGGAAAAATGTGAGATAATGGTATCAGAATATGACTCGGAATCTGTGACAGAAAGGATTTGGATATGATCATCTCTTCAAAAGACTGCGAGACCCTGCGCTCTCTGGCAGCACGATATATGGAATATGCACTTTCTGATAAGAATACTGAAAAAAGAAACCTGTGGTATGCCCTGAACAATATGCATATGCAGAAGCCAATGATCACCATCGACCAGATGCCCTGGCATGAGTTGGATGTAGACGGTTTTCTTGTCTGTACCGTGGAAGAACCCTATTTCCGCGGTATCGAGTGGATGCTTCGTACGGAGATCTACAAATGGGAGCATCTGCCTGCCGACATGGTGTTGAACCCATATATTCTGCTGCCCCGGCCTGTTTCCAATACGGGATTCGGTATGACCACCCGGCGGCTGGATCACGATGCTGGCAGCAGCATACTCTGCCACCTGTTTGAAGATCAGTTTGAGGAAATAGAGGATGCAGCAAAGATACAGACCCCGGTGCTGACCATGCAGCCGGACAGGGAAGAGGAAATCCTTACTGCGGCACACGCTGTTTTTGACGGTATTGCACCGGTGCAATGGAGCGGTATCATGCTGCATTCCGGACTTTGGGATCAGATCACTTTCTGGAAGGGTGTGGAAAACTGCTACATAGATCTGCTGGACCGTCCGGAACTGATCCATGCCATTCTGGATCGGTATACCAATGCGTTTATCAGCCAGATCGAACAGATCAACCGGCTGGGGATTTATGATATCAACAGCAACCTCTGCCATTGCTCCCATACCTTCAGTGACAGACTGCCTGCCGCCGGGTGCAATCCGGATCATCCCACCACATACGACGGCTGGACCTTCAGTATGGCGCAGCTGTTCAGTTCTGTTTCCCCCGCCATCAACGAAGAGTTTGAAGTGCCGTATATGACGAAGATCTTTTCGTATTTCGGATCGGTCTATTACGGCTGTTGTGAACGTCTGGATGACAGACTGGATATCATTGACCGGATGCCGAACATTCGCAAGATTTCCTGCAGTCCCTGGAGCGACAGAGAACATTTTGCCGCTGTCCTGCCCAAGAAATACATCATGTCCAATAAACCCAATCCCAGTTATCTGGCGGATTTCACTTTTGATGAGGAAGTGGTCCGTAAGGATCTGCGCAGAACTATCGCAGCCGCCAAAGCGCACGGTCTGGGATTGGAACTGCTGCTGAAAGACATCAGTACCGTCCGGAATGATCCTGCGAGACTGTGGCGCTGGTCTGCGATTGCAGAGGAAGAAACCATGAATGCCGTTCTCTGAGAACGTGTTCTCTGCAGTACAGGTGCAAAAGACTGCAAGTTGGATAAGACAAATGGAGGTATATCATGACACGATGTGAGCGGGTAAAAGCTGCGCTGGCCCACAAAAACGCCGATAAAGTTCCCAGCTGTATCCATCTGGCCGGAGACGGTTTGCAGGCATATTCTGACAGATTGTACCGGCGGTACACCGATGAATCACTCCGGCGGCTCCATGAAGAAGGAAAGATCTCATTCCAGCATGCGATGTATTATGGGATGGGCAACCATGTACTGACGGTAGGGTGTCCCTGGTGGGGCTGGTATGATCTGCCGGCAGAATATTTTGCGGAAGAAACACCGGAATATCTGCCCAAAACCATAGGATACGGCAGCTACAGCGAGTTTGCGGAAACTGTGCGGAACCTGAAGGAATATACGGATGCATATGTGCTGGTGACTATCTGGGGCAGCCATTTTGAAAAAGCCAATTTCGCCAGAGGCATCGAAAACTTTCTGGCAGATCTTGCCGGGGATCCGGAGTACGCCCGGAGAATGCTGGATTTTATCATCCATAAGAATCTGGTCATGTTGGAAAACATTGTCCATACTCCGGGGATTGACGGGATCCTGCTTGGCAGTGACTGGGGGTCGCAGCGGGATCTGCTGATGTCTCCGGCTTGCTGGCGGGAACTGATTGCACCGGGTGAACAGAAGGAATACGATCTGATACACGAAGCCGGATTGGATGTATGGGTGCATTCCTGCGGAGATATCCGGAAGATCTTTCCTGATCTGGCGGAAATGGGCGTTGATGCACTCAACCCCATTCAGCCGGAGTGTATGGATATCTATGAGCTGAAAGAAAAATACGGAAGCAGAATCGCTTTCTGGGGCGGGATCAGTACGCAGAAAACCCTGCCGTACGGTACGCCTGCGGATGTGGCAGAGGAAACACGCAAGGTTACTTCTGCGCTGGCCCGGAACGGCGGATATATCATTGCGCCTTCCCAGGAAATCCAGGCGGATGTGCCTTTTGAGAATCTGTGTGCCCTGATCGATACGGCCAATGCCATCACTTACGAGGAAGTATAAACCGGCCTGAGCAGTGTATC
Source organism: Oscillospiraceae bacterium (assembly GCA_015064285.1). GTDB lineage: Bacteria > Bacillota > Clostridia > Oscillospirales > CAG-272 > UMGS1696. The sequence goes on from SVSN01000016.1 coordinate 18,741, forward strand.
TAAAACAGAATATACCATAACAAAAAGCGGCTGCGGAAAACAGTCGCTTTTCTATACTTATATACTTTCTTTGAGATACCGGCAGGCAGGGTATATCAGTACCGGTATCCGCTGTCAGTGGTAATTTCAATCGTGCATTCGGAGAGTTTCTTAGCCTTGATAATTTTATGGGAGCTGGCCATTGTCAGGTCTACATTGTGCCATTCCCCGTCAATATATACCTTGTTCCAGGCGTGATATGCGTTCTGATAATATCCTTTTTCAATCGCGCAGGGGATTTCCTGGCTTCTGCACATAGCTGCGAACAGGGATGCGAAGTCGTAGCAGATCCCCTTCTTGGCGGAAAGAACATCAGACGTGTTGGGGACATACGTTTTGATAGTGCCGCTGGTGATGTTGGCAGCCAGATCGTAATCGTAAGACAGATTGGCAGCAACAAAATTATGTATGGCAAGTACCTTGGCGGTGGTATCTGTCAATCCTTTGCAGAGTTCTGCAGCCTTCTTGCCGACAGCATCATCCTTGGAGAAGGTGATCTCCTTGGTGCTGGCGAGATAGGGAGCAAGGCTGCTTTCCAGTGTAACGTTTACCGCCTTGGTGGCAATCTGCTTGTAGGAAGTGCCGCGGACATTCCGGAACAGGGTGATGGTATAGGATCCATTGCCCTGTGTGAAGGTATAGGTAGACGTATCCCCCGGGGTATAGTCATAGTAGGTAACTTTTTTATTGAAGGTTACCCCCACTTTCATTCTGGCAGTATCGCTGGTACCGCAGTATACGGAAAAATATCCTTCGGAAGCATGGTCAGTATTGATAACAATGGTATCTGCTGCGGAAACAGAAACAGGAAAAATGCAGGCGCATACAAAAATAAAACACAAAAAAACGCCCAAAAAACGGGTACACCGCTTCATAAGTGACTCCTTTCGGTAACTGGCTGCCATGCTCCCTGAAGGAGGTTAGGCCCTGTAGCTTTGCGTCACAGCCTTTCGACTGCTTTGCCATTGTCGTTTGAGTGCTGGGCGGCAATACGCTGGTCCGGCGCTCTTGATCAATGTATAATATTAAATTGTCTTTGTCCCTGCGGACGGGGAAACAGATTTCAACCTGCTGCGGCCAAAACTGTCATGTGCCTCCACAATATCTATGGAAGCATATATATTATAATACATTATCTTGCAGTTGTCAACACCATATTCCGCATTTGTTGCATAAAAAAGAAATGTTTAAAAACATTTCTTTTTAGAATGTCGATAGGGAGAAATGTACTGTTTTGCATGGAATCGGACTGCTGGATTGGTTAATATATACAACAAAACCTTCCGCAGAAATGATTGTCAATTTGCTGCAGAAGGTTATTTGTTGTCATTTTTACGCAGAACCCCGGAGCACAAACGCTCGTCAGTTTCTTCCGGAGATACCGGGGATCATCACACGGAGGTTTCCGCAGGCTGTACCGGGAAAGAAGCCGGATCGGGTTCCGCTTTGGTCTGGGCGGCAGTGGAAGCACCACGGATCTCCACGCTGTTGTTCTTTACCATTTCCAGGAAGATCAGCACAAGTTTGGGGTCAAACTGCTTGCCGGCTTCGGACTGCATCAGCGCAATGGCTTCCTCCTTCCCCAGAGGCTTGTGATAGCTTCTTTCGGAAGTGATGGCATCAAATGCATCCGCAATACACAGGATCCGTCCCATGATCGGGATATCTTCTCCCTTCAGATGATTGGGATAACCGGAACCGTCGTAATGCTCGTGGTGGGAAGCCACCGTGGGGATCACGTATTCCAGAGAGGGGAGATGGTGGATGATGTTGACCGCACTTTCCACATGGCCCTTCATGATTTCGAATTCAGCCGGGGTGAGTTTGCTGGGTTTGTTGAGAATATCTTCCCGGATGCAGATTTTACCGATATCATGAAGAAGGGATGCTTCTTTTACGATTTCAACAAGATCATTTTCCATGCCGGTGCTTTTGGCAAGTTCAACGGCATAGTACGCAACATTTTCCGAATGCTGGTACGTGTAGGGATCTTTTGTAGCGATAGCGGCGGTGAGTGCCTGGATCGTGCTGGCATTCTCGCTGTATCCGCTGGCATACTTGAACTGCTGGGCTTCCTGAGGATAAATCTCGGAAGAATAGATCTGTACAGCATTTTTCCCGGAACGCTTGACGGTATAGACAGCCGTTTCCGCATTCTGGAATAGCTCCTTGGCACTGGAAGCCATATAGGGAGCCGCACAGATACCGGCACTGACCGTCAGCGGCTTGGGAATCTGTTCTCTGTGATGATCGCTGATTTTTCCGATTTCAGACGCCAGATTTTCCGCCAGCATTTTTGCCGAATGGATATCATAGCCGGGGAGAATAACCGCGAATTCCTTACCGCCGATACGTGCTGCGGTGCTGGATTCGTTCAGGTTGGAGATCAGGATACCGGCAACACGCTGCAGCGCCAGATCGCCCTCCTGTGCGCCGTACAGCTGGTTGTACCGCTTGAAATCATCAATATTGATGATACACAGAGCCAGAGCGGATTCCTGATACTTTTTGAACTCGCTTTCCAGAAACTCGAAGAAATATTTTCTGTTGGCAAGTCCCGTAAGCTTGTCTTTTCTGGCGTCATCAATCGCACGTTCATAGGCGGTCGCTTCATAAATGGGCGTGGCGGACAGAGAACATACGGTATGAATCTGCTGGATGGAACTCAGCGGATAGGGGATGTTGTCTTTGTTGCAGGGAAGCACGAGAATCCCCACCAGACCCTTTTCGCAAATCAGCGGGATAAAATAGTCCGCATTGAGTACATGCAGATCCTTCTTTTCCTTTTCCCACATACTGCGGTACACAGTGGTACGGCTGAATTCATGATGACTCACAGGATTGTTGTGGGATGCGAAATAGGTGACCAGAGGATGATCTGATTTCAGATAGAAATTCTTTTCTTCCAGGGGATTGGTGGTGTGTTCCACACGGAAATCACCGTCAATCAGCTGCGTGAAAATCAGGATCCGTTCGATGTGGGTGAGATCCTGAATAATATCGGTCAGATTCTGCAGAATATCCTGCACATTCAGCATATGGGAGTTCACTTCCGCAAACTGATCGATTTTTGCCTGTTGGATTTTTTCATTCCGGATAAAGAAATAATTGAACAGCAGCGTGATACCGGTATACAGCAGCAGAATATAGAGAATCAGGATGACCGCTACCGCCAGCAGGGAAATGGCCTGATTCATGGAAAAAGCATCCGTCAGGAAATGCTGAAGCGGAATGACAAATCTGTTGCCGGTAATAAAACCGATCACCATGGCAAACAGGAAATAATTTGCTTTGGTGAACAGAACCGTCATCTTGAAGAGCCGTTTGTTGTACAGCGCATAGAACATGAACAGTACATTGATCGGCCCGGACATGATATCCAGCGGCACCCCGGAGAAGAACGGCAGTGTGGCGGCAACGTGACCGATCACCAGAATGAGCAGTCCGTTGATGATGGGACGAAGCTGCTGGAAGGCGATGTGATTCCCTTTGCAGTGTCTGTAAATGACATGGATCATCCGGAACAGACAGGGAAGGATGCATGCCAGCAGTATGTAGATGTGCCAGGTGTAGTTGTAAATGAACTGTACGCTTCCGTTGGATTCCACCACAAGGGGATCCGGGATAAAGAGCCCTGTGAAGTAGTTGAAGACAAACAGAAGGAAATGGAAGATTGCCCAGAAATACCGGCTGCGGGCATTTTTTTCTTCCAGAAATGCCAGGGTAAAGTTATAGTAGCCGGCTACCAGCATGGTCATGCCCAGTACGGAAACATGGTGCCAGAGGATGACCGATGGCCATAGCTGTATACGCATGGCGAAGGAACCGCCGGCCCACAGGATCATGATCACCAGCAGACTCATGAATGCGTGGATAACCTTGCTGGACTTTTTCATGGAAAGAAAAGTCACGAACAGGAAAACATAGCAGAAAAGCGCTACGATAGAAAACCAACTATATCCAGTCATTGAGTCCGCCTCCTATCTCCAGGGTATTGGATTGGTGACATACGAGCAGATCGTTGATTTCGCAGGCATCGGGATTGATTTTCCGGATGGATGTACCGAACTTCTTTTCAAACGCTGCAAATGTACCGCACTTCATCATTGTGATTTTCAGCGGATCGATCCCCAGGATTTTTTTCAGATCCTCATAATCCTGATCCAGATAGCGGAAATAAATACCCAGCTGATCCTGCAGGATACGGATACTGACGGCACTGTTGATGAGATGGTCGTGCTGCAATTCTACATAAAGGTGGAGATAGGGCCGGTTGTTTTCGGAGTATTCCTTCTTGGCGGTCCACATCTCAATAGGCAGACGGGAAAGCTCGATGGCCTGGTTGATCGATTTTTCTGTAATCCGTGTAAAGCCTGCGATATCGATGATTCGGGGATCCCGGTCGATATACTGGAAGCGGGGAATGGCGTTGTTTTCAAGCTTGCTGCCGATCCCGGTACACTGGAAAATATCACCGGCGCGGTACCGGGCAAATGCACCGCCTTTGAAAACTGTCAGAACCAGCTCGTAAATCCCGCCGGGAACCACTTCATTCCAGAGAACCGTACGGGGCTGATAATCCGGATTGTCAATGTTTTTATTCATTTCATCCTCAGGAATGAATTCATAGAAACAGGCATCCGGGAAGAAATATACCCCCTCGCGGCTCCAGGTTTCACAGCCGATGCAGGTGGGTTCTGTGCCGGCAAAGATTTCCATAGGCGCGATCCCCCACATATGTTCCAGATCTTCTTTGTAGCATCTGTTGTCTGTACCGGCACACATAAAGCCTTTGAGCTGGAACAGATCCTTTGGGAGAAGTTCTCTGTTTTCCATATGGCAGCGGCGCTTGGCCATCATGTAGCGGAACATCATGGTGGGAGAAATGCCGCTGATTTTATCTTTCAGACTGCTGCTGCGCTTGGAGGAACTGCGCATGGATGTGATGCTCTGGCTGACATAATACAGAACACTGCCGAGCCCGAAAAAGTATTCGATGCCTTTTTTCATACCGAGCTTGAAGCCCTGAATGTTGCGTTCGGCGAAAGTCATATTCACGGCATCCTTGACGGAGGGCAGGAATTCCACATCAATCTCATCTTTGAAAAGAAGGGGAAGAAGCCCCGTCATATACGGAAGCGGTGCCAGCGCATACAGCATATGGTCGGTAACGCTGATGTCAAATTCGAATTTTTTCCGGCTGGTGGACAGGATCATACAACTGATCAGATTGTGTTTGAAGGTATCCAGCATCCCCTTGGTGTAGGGTGCTGTCTTGATGGGATGCACACCGCCTTCCCAGGTGGTTTTTATCCATAAAACAGGTTCGCCGGGAAGCGCCTTGGTTTGTTTGGAAAGCAGTGTGGGAGCGTAATCTTCATAGGTGGTCAGCGGCACCATGGCACGGAATTCATCCATAGTGGTGGGCTTTTTCCCTTTCAGGATGCTCTGCCCGAGACTGCTGGACGCCCAGATCTCCATCTGTTCCAGAAGAAGCCGCTTCTGAATGTCCATGAATTCGTCCATGGTCAGCGTCAGAAAACCACAGTATTCTTCCCAGATTTCTTCTTTGGAATATTCGTGAAGTTTTTCCTGGAATCTCATTTGCTCCCCTCCTTTCTGTTGGATCGTGAGAATGTTTTGCACCCTGCTCGTATACTGGCGGGTGTGGGTATGATAAAGGGAACGTGTTTTTTGTATTCGTGATAGTCAACGAATGTTCTGGGAAAGGTGACTGCATCCTGAAAGCAGACATAGGCAAAATTCAGGAGAGAAAAGATCATGCCGCAGAACAGCAGAGAGGACGACGGCATGGCAGCCAGACCGAGAAACAGGTACATGGCAAAAAAGCAGAGAACACCTGGATGTCTGCAGAACGCATAGACCCCTTTGTCATATACACACCGTTTTTCCTCCGGTACTATATATGTTTCATCAAAGGGAAGGGCAAAGAACAGGCAGTACAGCAATGCCGCGAAGGAGAGAATGCTGAGACAGATGTAAACTGTGTCGGCGATCCCACCGAAAGCAGCCAGGCGCAGGGCATCCAGAAGCGTGAGAACGGTGGAGATGCAGATCAGCACCAGCCCTGCAAAAAAGAATTTCTCCAGCCATCTGTTCTTTACGGTAATGCTGTTGATATCGTACAGGAGAAACAGGACAAACCCTGTACATCCGAGCAGGAGCGGCAGCATCATATGGTAGCCTCGCTAAAAACCGCTGTATGAGAGAGAGTCATGATTTGGAGGCCTCTCCTTTCATAAAAGGTTCGTAAATAGCGTATTGATTGCGTCCCCGTTCCTTGGCTTCGTAGAGAGCACAGTCCGCATGGCCGAGAAGACTGTCGTAGTCACTGCCGTCCTGCGGGAACATGGCGGCGCCGATGGTTACGGTGACTTTCATTTCCAGACTGCCGTTTCTGTAAGGATACTGGAATGTCTTGATCAGCTTGTCCAGTCTTTCCACAAGAACGGTCTTTTCGATGGAAGGGGCAAAGACAACGAATTCGTCGCCTCCGTAACGGGCGATCACATCACTGTGGCGGAAAACGCCCATAATCTGTTTGGCAACATAACAGAGAACGTCATCCCCCAGCATGTGCCCGTATGTATCGTTGAAGGACTTGAAGTAATCTATGTCCACGAACAGAAGGGCAGCGGTGTCCAGCTTTTTCTGTTCCAGAATACTGTTGGCGTGCTGTTCGAAATGTTCACGGTTGAACACACCGGTAAGAGGATCGCGGGTGGCTTTTTCTTTCCAGCGGTTGACTTCGTTTTTCCAGCCGGACATATCCACCAGTGCACCGCTGATAATGCTGTCCGTAATCGGTTCGTCACGATGCATTCGTACCTGAAGCCATTCATATCTGCCGCCGAGCATATAGAATCGCAGGGTGTTTTCGGCCCAACCGGTTTCCCGCTGACAGCGTTCCAGAAGACGGAAGAAATCCTTGCGGTCGTTTTCATGTACAAGGTCCGTGGTGCGGAACAGGGCAAGGGCATTCTCGAAGGTTGTCTTGCCGGCAAGAACAGGTGAAAAAATATCCGAGAATTCGATGGTGTCTTCTTTGGGATTGTAGGAGAAAAGAATCGTGTTCTTGGGCTGCGGCGGCGGGGTGGAGCCAATGGAAGTTGTCTTCCGGGCAGCATCCTGCGTGTTTTTCGCATCGGATTCCATGTATTTCAGCACACGGTCATCGTAAATCTCAGATTCCAGTTTTTCAAGAGGCATAGGTTTGAAGAAATAGAACCCCTGCACGAAATCACAGGCGGCCTGATGAAGATACTGCAGCTGTCCGCTGTTGTCAACCCCCACAGCGGTAGTACGGATCTGCAGCTGTGCGGCAAGCTTCAGGACATTTTCCAGCAGATATCGTCCGTGCCGGTTGTTGTTGTCGCCGGAGAAAAAGCTGCGGTCAAGGTTGATGGTGTCTATATCAAGCGTTCCCAGCATCTGCAGAGAGCAGGCTCCGACACCGAATTTGTCCACAGCACAACGGAAACCGAAATAATGCAGCTTGTCGATCAGCACTTTGGCATGCGCCAGATCTTCCAGCAGCAGATCTTCCCGCAGGTCAAATTCGATCAGCGCAGGAGAAAGATTGTACTGGGAACAGATGCTGAAGCAGGTGTCTGCAAAGTTTTCAAGCTTTATGGATGTGCGGGAGAGATTGACAGAGATGGGACAGAGCTCGCGTTTGTGCTGCTGCCAGCGGGAGAGGGTACGGCACACTTCGTTGAACACAAACATGTCAATCTGTGAGGCGATATGGTACCGGTCTGCCTGTTCCAGGAACATATCGGGAGAATGGATGCCGTCACGGGAAGTGCGCCAGCGGATCAGTGCTTCAGCCCCCACAACACGATGGTCTGCAATACGGATTTTCGGCTGGAAATAAACAATAAAATCCCCTGTCCGCAGCGCTTTGTTCACAGACGATACGGTTTTCAGATGATTGGCTGTTTTTTCCAGATGTTCGGAATCGTAGAAATAATAACGCCGGTCGGAAGGCACATTTGAAACGGCGAATATGGCTTTTTCAAGCATCTGCTCCGGGGTTTCGCTGTTGGTATCCGGAAGGTAAATCCCGAATACGGCATTCAGAGGAAACACAGGCGTTTCTTCATTAAAGGCATTGATGGAAGCAGAGATGGTGACAAGCTTGGCGAGAATTTCTTCCTGCTTGCGGTTTCGGAGCAGAAAGCAGAAGGTGTCTTTGTCAATCCGGGCAGGCAGTTCATCCCCGCCCAGTTTGGAAGCAAGTACGGACTGGATGTACCGGAGCAGCCGGTGGTAATCTTCCGGATTGTACAGCGCAATAATGTCCCGGATATCGGATATATGCATGCAGATGACTGCGTATGATCTGTACTTTTGGGTGAGAAGAGTATGGCTGCGCTTCAGAAACCCGAGTTTTGTTGCTCCTCCGGAAACAGGATCGGTATACACTGTGACATTCAGCCTGTACAGCCGGCTGTTGGCGATCACCGCAGCAATAAGACAGACGCCTATGACAATGGCGGCGATTATCAATAAAGACACATAAGCGGATTCCATATTCTGATTCCCTCCTTTCGGCGTAGCAGGAAAACTCAGTGAGATGAGGGGGGATAACAAAAGCTCCCTGTATAGTTATATACATTATATTTTATCACAAAAGGTCTTTTAATGCAAGATGATAAGCATAGAAATTGAAGGACAAGTTAGTTTTTTTACAAAAATATTTTCCCGGCAGATGTTTTCTGTACACTTCAGAGGGAATTTTGTTCCCACTGGTAAAGAGTGGGCATTAGCAGCGGACGGGGAAAAGGTTTGCGGAAAGCCGCAGGGCTGTACAGCTGTATTTGCGGAAGTGTGTATACATAAATACAATAACGCACAGACACCGGTAAAACTCTCTGTTTCAGGTATCTGTGCGTTCATAGATTTTGACAGGTATAATATGGCCCGCGCACGGACTATAAGATGACCTTACATATCGCTCCGGCGGTAAGGCACTCTGGCGGAAGGCACCATTCTGGAGGCGGATTCTGTATGTACCTTCTGATCATCGAAGAAAATATGGGCATCGAAGGCTTTGAGAACCTCGCTTTTTTCGATTCCGCCGAGAAAAAAGACTTCATCAATGCGGATGTTCCAGGCGCGAAGAGTACGGATGACTCTTTCGTGGGCAGGCGCATTTCTGGCCGTGACCAGAGCAGTCCGGATCGGCACTTCATCTTTCGGAAACTGCTGCTGCAGCAGGGAAATGGTTTTCAACAGCTTGGCGAAAGGGCCTTCCGGCAGCGGTTTCTGGGCGTTTTCCTGTTCGTGTTCCGCAAAAGCCTGCAGTCCTTTCTCCTGATAAATACGTTCCGCTTCATCGGAGAAAATCACGGCATCCCCGTCAAAAGCGATACGGATCTGACCGATGTCGCCGTCGGTGGAAATCGGCAGATGTTCGTGGCTGCAAATAATGCCTGCAGCTACATTGGCATTGATTGCTTCCTGTACATCATCTTCGTTGGCGGAAAGGAACAGATCGGTGTGGAAAGGCCCCAGATAGGGAGAAATGGGGGCACCGGCCACCAGCGCCGCACGGCTGATATCCAGACCGTAATGCTCGATGGAGTTGAAAATCCGCAGGCTTGTGTCAGCACTGTTTTTGGACATGATGATGATTTCCGTCAGGTACCGGTCGTTGGCGTTCAGCTGCAGAAAAGCCTTGATCAGCGGAAATGCGGTGCCCGGCTTGAGGATGTCTTTTTCGTGCTCGATCTGGTATTGGGAGTATGCTTCCAACCCCTTTTCCATAAAAATCCGGTTTTCGGCTTCCAGATCAAATAAGGCACGGGAGGACACGCCGATCACCAGTTTGTCATCCAGTTTCAGCGGCATACAGGACTCCTTTCCGGAATAGATCCATTGGTGTTTGTTTCTGATTTCATATTACCACAATACAGAGGAAATTGCAAGATATTTCGGAGGGTTGCGTGCAGAAATGACAGAGAAGAACAGGACGGCAATACAATCCTATGCGGCGGACAGATCAAAAAAGCACGGTACTGGAATCATCACTCCATTTCCGTGCCTTTTTCTTTTCCGCAGAACGGTTGTATACGCCGGGTTTGTCGCTTTTCCGTGTTACAGGATTGAGCGCACCCCAGTCGCTGCGTTGTCTTGCATTCCATTCCTTCTGCTTCTTCTTGGACAGTTTTTCATACGGGATATATTTTTCCATATCCAATCCTCCTGTTTCTGATGTCATATATAGTATACCATAAAAACCTAACTTTTTCAAGGGGTATTTTTGAATGCCGGAAGAGGGCAGAATGATTGACAAACCCTTGCGGAACAGGTATAATACCAACAGAGAGATGCTAACAGAAAAGGAGAAAACGTATGCTGAAACGGTTACTGCTGACCGGTGCGGCTGTACTGCTGACCGCCGGGACAATCGCTGCCGCCGGGACGGACGGAACTTTCCGCTATTCCGCTTCCGATGTACAAGGGGAGGAAGGATGGTATGCGCTGTGTGCTCCGGAAGACTCCGATCTGTGGGAGTATATGCCCGTGTATGCAGGCGGAAGCTGGTGGGCCGGGGAGAACAATTTTCAGCTTGGCATGCTGAATGCCCATACCATACACCCGGGGCTGTATTATGACGCGGTTCTGGCATGGGAAGCGCCGGAAAGCGGAGAGATCACCATATCTGTCCCCGGCGGTGTTTCGCTGAATGATTCCTCTGCTGCGAACAGACCCGGTGACGGTGTGGAATTCGGGATTTTTTACCAGGACGACAGCGGTGTTGCTCCCGTTTATCCGCAGGACGGAATGGGGTATATTGCCAACGGAGAAACCATGACAATTCCCGACCAGACCATAACGGTGCAGGCGGGCGGTCTTGTCCTGTTCCGGATCGGCTGCGGCCCGGAAAACTACATGGACTACGACGGTACTGCCATGATTCCTTTGATCACATACGGTTCTGTGACAGATTCTCCGGCGGTAACCGGTACGTTTCTGCCACTGCCGCCGGGAGAAAAATACCCTGTGACTACCGGCTCCACAGCAGATTTTATTACGGACGGCGTTGAAACCATGTCCGCTGCCGAATTTCTGGTGCTGATGGCAGAACAGAATGGGGTTTACACCGTTCCGGACGGAACATATACCCTGACAGACAGACTGGTGATTGACAAATCCTACACCGGAGCTATTCTGGATATGTCCGGCGTGAAACTGCTGAATACCACCATGACGGTGGAGGCGTCCGATATTGCCATCGACAGCTTGTGTTTGGTTGAAAACGATGATGCTGCCAGAGATACGGTTCTGGATATTTCCGGTACCTGTGTGACCCTGTACAACTGCCACATTGCCGGCGGTATCCTGTCCTATGGCAGCGGACTGACGCTGGATCACTGTACTGTCACCGGCACCGGTACGGAATTTGGCGGTACCGATGTGCTGCTGACCCGCTGCAGCTTGTCGGATACCATTACATGGTATGTGCAGAACGGAACTTTGTACGGGAATGTTTTTACGGACGGGTCTGTCCTGCAGGTGAAAGACAGCAGCGATATTTCCATCGTAAACAACATTTTCCCCTATGATGGAACCGTTATCATACAGAATACGCCCTATGCCTGTATCACCGGCAATACATACCCAAACGGTGAGGTCGATGTCATTGCCGCAGACTTCTGGCAGTGTGACACGCTGGAAGGAAAATGGGGTGTGAATCTGTATGGGCACAGGGAATACCGGGAAGATGTGACCGGTGCGGAAATGGAGCGGATCCCGGACAACCATACAGAACGGTTTGCGGAAAGCGTGGTGCGGGATAAGATATACTGTCAGAAATCCTGGCTTGCGCCGGCTGTGTTTATAGCCTCCCGGACAGACAGCCACAGCGAAGCGGTGATCCCCTGCGGTGTGTACGAAAATGTACCCGGTATTTCTTTTGTGGAGGACGAACAGTTTACGCTGGCAGCATACGGTGCGCTGTTCCGGTTTGAAAACTATACTTCTTCCGCTATTACCATGGAAGGGGGAGAAGGTCTGTTTGTTCTGGGGCTGACCATCGACCATATGGAAGTCCAGAATGCCCAGGGTACCGTGCAGTCCGTATCGGGAAATACCGTACTCTGGAAGCCGGACGACGGATACCGTTTTGACATAACCGATCCCACCCGCTTTGCCCCGAACGGTATGTCCGAGGGATTCCGGGCCGGCGAAAACCTGCCGTATGCGGATTACACCATCACAAACCGTACCAAAAATAACGACGGCACCTTTACGCTGGAATTTGCCAACGATCTGCAGCCCGGCGACAAGCTGACCTTCCGGGGACTGGCAGCCCATGTTGTCAACATCAGCCATAATGGGTTTACAGCATTTGAAGATATTACCGTGTGGGGCGGCAGTGGTTTTGCTTTTTCCGGCTGGGAAGGGAATGATGTGATTGTCCTGAGCCGCTGCCTGGTAAGACCCGGGCCGAAACCGGACGGCGCTTCGGCAGAACGGATGCTGACTACCTGCGATGCCACCCACTTTTCCAATATGCGTACCGGCCCCATTCTGGAAGACTGCCATTTTTCCGATATGACGGACGACGGTACCAATATCAACGGTCACTATACCCTGACATCCGGCTATAACAGGGAAACGCGTACCTTTACCTGCCGGGATACCTTTACCGTGACCACAGGAACCTACAGTTCCCAGCTGTCCAATATTCTGCCCGGGGATACACTGCGGATCCTGACAACAGAGGGACAGCTTGTGGGCGATACCACCGCGGTGTCCGACGGCTCAGGCAACCGGGTGACGATTGCAGATGATCTGGATATACCTGCAGATACGGTGATTCTGCAGAATCTGTCCGCCTGCGGCAATGGATTCCGGATCGACAACTGTGTGGTGGAACGGATCCGCAGCCGTGGACTTCTGATCAAAACAGGCGGTTCCATCACCAACTGTACCATACAGGATGTACGTATGGCTGGGATCCTTGTCAAACCGGAATCTCTGGACTGGCCGGAATTCGGTTTCAGCAGCGATCTGGTGATCCGCAACAATCTGATCGTCGGTACCGGTTATGCTTCCTCTACGGATAATCTGTATGCTTCCATCTGTATCGAAGGGGATACCCGGAACGGTGATGACACATCCTTCCAGCTTCACCGTGACATTCAGATTCTGCATAACACAATTGAGGAACGCAAGAATAATGTGGCTCTGAAGATCAGTCATGCGCAGGATGTCACTGTGGCAGGCAATACTTTCCTGAACCGGCACAGCTCCGTGTATGCAAAACCGGAAGAAGATCCCGGTGCGCCCATTCTGGTTCTGAACAGCACCAATGTGGAACTGCAGGACAACACATGGCCTCAGAACGCCAAGCCCGCGAAAATACAGGGTTCCGCCGTGAACGTGTGGGGGATAGATCTCGGCGTGGAAAATAGTCCCCCCGAAACGGCTGCTCCGGAGACAAACCCGCCTGAAACGGTACCAACAGAAACCGCATCGGAACCCGGAACCGAACCGGAACCTGCGGCAGAAAACGGTTTTCCCATCGTCCCGGCGGTGATGGCAGCGGTTGTACTGGCAGGCGGAATGGCAGCGGTCATGATACTGCGGAAGCGGAAAAAGTAAGAAAAACAATTCCGGCAAATTTATCATTTCCTGTTGACAAACCATTGGGAATCATGTACAATAATACCAGATTCCTATCGGAATGGGAATCCTGACAAACGAACATTTTCCAATCTTCACGCATACAGAGTATGCAGAAAGGACAGGGTATATATGAAATTTTCAGCAGCAGGCGGATGGTTCGGCGGCGACTGGTATCAGAACGTAAGAGCAGGCGCCAAATATGGTTTTCAGGCTGTAGAACAGCTTGGCTGGTCCCACCTGGATCTGGCGAAAGCAAAGGCAACGCTGGATGAAACCGGCGTGACCTCCACCTGTATCATCATCCAGTCCAGAGAAAACCCGGATTACAACAAGCAGATGGCATGGACCCATGGTATGGTATGGGAAGATACCCGTCAGATCTTTATCGAATCCTTCAAGGAATCCCTGGCCGCAGCCAAGATTATGGGTGTTCCCAATATTTGCGCCACGGTGGGCAACCTGCGTGACGATGTTTCCAGCGAAGAACAGTTTGATATCTGCGTAGGTACGCTGAAAGAACTGGCAAAGATCGCCGAAGCCGAAGGCATCATGATCGTTCTGGAACCCCTGAACATTCTGGTAAACCACATGGGATATTATCTGGTAACCACCGAACAGGCTGTTGCCATGATCAAAGCTGTTGACAGTCCTAACTGCAAGATCCTGTTTGATATTTATCATCAGCAGATCTCCGAAGGCAATGTGATCCGCAACATCCAGAACAATATTGACCTGATTGGTCATTTCCACATCGGCGACAACCCGGGCAGAAACGAACCCGGCACCGGTGAAATCAATTATGCCAATGTATTCAAGGCCATCCGTGACAAGGGTTACGACCGTTATCTGGCCTTTGAATGCGGCCGCACCGTTCCCGTTCCGGAACTGATGGTGAATATGCATAACCTGATCGATCCTTTTGACGTAAAGTAATCCGTATTCCGATTCCAGAAACAGCAAAGCCGGGCCTGTCTCTCCATAGGAGGCGGGTTCCGGCTTGTGGTGTTTTTAGGACAAATGTGTAAAAACTATAAATAAATCATGTATACAATGTTGACGTATGTAAACCTTTCAGGTCTGTCATACGGACATATGAACAAAGGAGAGTATTATGAACCGAGAAGCGATTGCAAATCTGCTGAACCGGAAGAGCTGCCGTCAGTTTACCGAAGAACAGATCGATGCCGAAAAGCTGGATATCATTCTGCAGTGCGGAATCCATGCCCCCACCGGCCGGAATGCTCAGTCTGCCCTGATTGTGGCAGTGCAGGATAAAGCCACCAGAGATACGCTTTCCCGTCTGAATGCACTGGGCGGTGATCATGATCCTTTCTACGGCGCACCCACGGTGGTGATCGTGCTGGGACTGAAAAACGGCTGCACGCCCTTTGAGGACGGCTGTCTGATCATGGGAAATATGCTCAACGCCGCATATGCCTGCGGACTGGGCGGCTGCTTTATTCACAGAGCCAGACAGATGTTTGAAACCGAGGAAGGAAAAGCGCTGCTGCAGGATTGGGGCATCACAGAAGAAGTGTTTGGGATCGGCTGTCTGATTCTGGGCAATATCCGTGGGGAGCTCCATCCGGATCTGGAAAGAAAAGCCGACTATATCCGTATCATCAGATGACATATGTTTCGGCGATGCTTCATCGTATTGTTTCCCATCGGATGAAGCGGTTCCTGTTATTTCTGGCAGCGGTGCTTCTCTTTATAGGATTGGCTCTGCCTGCCGCCGCTGTATATACCATATCCCCGGCATCGGAAACCATCAGCAGTTATCAACAGATTTACGAGGCCATTTACCAGGCGCTGGAAGCACAGCAGACCTATCTGGATGTGTCCAGGTTCAGGATTCAGGACTATGATATCATGAAGATTTTCACGGATGTCATGCAGAACAGTCCGGAATTTTTCTACGCGGATCAGAAATTGTCCTACCGCTATAACCAGAACGGCATCGTTACCTCCCTGTCCTTTACCTATCATATGTCCCGGACCAAACGGGCGGAATGTGTTGCGTTTTATGAACAGGAGATTTCGTATATCGTAAATGAAGTGGAGCAGATGCAGATGACAGAACCGGAAACGGCGCTGTATGTCCATGATTATCTGATTTCTTCCTACGCATACGATGAAACGGAAACAATATTTGATGTCTATTCTTTTCTGAAGGAGCGGAAAGGGGTATGTCAGGCGTATGCCCTGTGCTATATGGCAGTCATGCGGGAGCTGGATATCCCCTGTTTTATGGTAGTCAGCGAAGAAATGAATCATTCCTGGAATCTGGTGCAGATTGACGGAGAATGGTATCATGTGGATCTGGTGTATGATGATCCCCGGCCGGACAGACCCGGGCAGGTGCTGCATACCCATTTTCTGCTGTCGGACGATGCCATTATGGCAGACTACGGGCAGGGAAGTCACTGGGGATGGAGCAGCCGTATTCCCTGCGGCAGCCATGCTTATGAGGGGAAATACTGGCAGAACAGCGATACCAGAATGCTGTATATGAACGATACCTGGTACTATATTGACGATACTACAAAGATGCTGTACCGATCCTATTTCAACGGTCATGGAAAACGGGTACTGTATTCATTTGTGGATTCCTGGTATGTAAACCCGGAGGATGCCTACGGAGAAGACAGGGACAACGCGGCCCGCTGGAAAGGGATGTTCACGGGGCTGGCCACATATAACGGTTATCTGTTTTTCAACAGTCCGGAAACCATATGGCGTTTGAATCCGGCTACCCGTGAGAAAGAAGAACTGCTGCAGCTGGATGAACGGAAGCTGAATATTTACGGCATAGATATCTACAGAAACCGGATGGAATATCTGGTGGGCGATACGCCGGACCGGGCCACAACCTCATATATGGAGACCCTTCCCATGTCATACACGGAAGTGGAAACAGAGATTGAAAACGTGTTTCTGCCCTTTGAGGACGTGAGCCGTGTGTCGCCGTATTACGAAGCTGTTGAATTTCTGTATGAAAAAGGCTGGATGCAGGGCATGTCTGCCACTGTGTTTTCTCTGAACAGCAATATGACCCGTGCCCAGTTTGCGGCACTGCTGAGCCGTATTTACAGATATAATCCTGCAGAATACGCGGGAGAAGTTCTCTATACCGATGTCGCAGCGGACAGCTGGTATGCTCCATATGTGACCTGGGTAACGGAAAGCGGATACATGAACGGTATGGGCGGCGGTATTTTTGCTCCGGAAGACCCGATGACCAGGGAACAGATGATGACGATTATGGCATCTGTGGGCAAGAGTAAAAAACTCGGCTCTGCGGAACTGGAAACCATGCGGACCATTGACCGGGACAGCATATCGGAGTGGGCAGTCAGCAGTGTGGATTACTGCTATACCAACGGTCTGGTGGCCGACAGATATCTGTATGTATTCGGTCCGGCCTCTTTTGTGAAGCGGAGTGAGATTGCCGATGTACTGTACCGGTTCTGTCAGCTGGCAGAGGATATCTGAAAAGAAGCGGAGAAATAAGGGAATGAAAAAATGGTGCATGATCATACCGGTGCTGCTTGGCATGATTCTTGTTTCCTGCGGTACGGCGGAACAGACAATTCCGTCGGACAGTGTTACAGAAACCCAGGGGATCGTTTTTTTCCGTGAACCCTATGCGACAGAAGAAACTTTTTTACCCGATGCCGGTGAACATACGGTACAGATGCTGTTTGTCCGGGCCGGAAAAGCGGACTGTACCGTTCTGGAAGCGGACGGACGAACCTATCTTATTGACACGGGAGAAGATTCTTCTGTGCCGCAGATCCTGGCAGCGCTTGCCTATATGGAAACCGAGTCCATTGAAGGGATATTTCTGACCCATACGGACAAGGATCACATCGGCGGCTGGGATGCCGTTCTGCAGGCATATCCGGTGGGGACTTTGTATACCGCTGCGGTTATGGAAGCCCCGGAAGTGTATGACCGGCTGGCAGAGGATATACCTCATGTGACTCTGGCTCCGGGACAGTCTGTTCCCATCGGTGAGGAAGGACTGTATCTGGATGTGCTGTGTCCCTTCCGCCTGTATCCGGAGGAAGAAAACAACAATTCACTGGTTCTGCGGCTGGACTGCGGGGAAGAAACGGTACTTTTTACGGGGGATATGAAAGAAGAGGAAGAAGCCGATTTGCTGTCAACCGGATACCGCCTGGACTGTACGATCCTGAAAGCACCGTATCATGGACGCAAAAACAGTGCCGGAACCGCTTTTCTGGAATCATGCACTCCAGAGGTATCCATTGTCTGCAGCGATACGGAAACAGATCCGGATACAGCCCATAAAAAAGCCATGGAACGGCTACGGCAGTACGGCGATGTGTACCGTACAGAGGACGCGGATCTGGGATGGTATGTGACACTGGATTCTCAGGGGCATACGGTTTCCAATGTGCGGATCCGGAATTCTCCGGCGGCAGATCTGACCATTACGGAAGTTTCTATAGAAAAGCAGACCATCGTGATCCGGAATGACGGCGATCCTGCCGACCTGGACGGCTGTTATCTGTATTCCGACAGGGGACATGAGGTTTTTGTGTTCCCGGAAAACACAGTGCTGGCAGCGGGGGAGAGTATGACTGTAGGGGTTGCAGGCAGTGATGCCGATCTGCTCTGGGAAGGCGAAACCAGTGTCTGGCACAAATCCAAGGAAGACAATGCTGTTCTGTACGACCGATGGGGCAATATGATGGACAGGGAGATCGCCCGATAAAGAAACAATTAAAACAAAAAAACCGATGTATTCTGTGAAAAATGTACATCGGTTTTCGTTTTGGAAAGAAGGGCAATTATTCGATCGTGTAAGATTCGCTGACCAGCTGACCGATCAGACGATGACCGCGTGCGTTGGGGTGGGGATCCATATACTGCATATCCATCTCGGACGGATCCAGTTCCGGTGGGGTTACGGCATACAGCAGCTCCGATGTGCGCCCGGTAAAAGCGGAATATACATCTACCAGGGTCAGATTTTCTGCGTTTTTGGTACTTTCACGGATGCAGTTGTTGATCTTGACAGCATAAGAATCCGAGAGAGCCGAGAGGAGAATGGGCATCCCGTTGATATGCAGTTCCGTATTCACTGCCGCATAGGGATTATATAGAGTCAGAAACAGAATCTGACAGTCCGGATTCACTGCACGGATGGTCTCCAGAAGTACAGGCAGATCCTCAGCCAGGGTTTCACAGCCGCGGTCAGCGTTTTCAATAAAGTCACGGAACAATGCCGCAATGTCCTGGTCTGTATACTGCGCCGGCTCTGCATACAGATACAGATAATAATCATACAGAAACTGAAAGGCATATTTCAGTACATTGTTGGCACCGATGCTGATGGAGATCACGTCAGCCTGCGCCAGGGAAGAAGGCATATTCTGCTGCAGCATGGTGATCAGTTCACCGGAGGTCTGACCATCCACACCGTAGTTGTACACAGCATCCGCCGGAATGTCCCAGTTCTGCCCGGCAATGGTGGAAAACCGTTCTTCCGGAATGTTGGACAGACCATATCCTCTGGCAATGGAATCTCCCAGAGAAACATACAGAGCAGACGATTCTTCCTCTGTCTGTACCGCAGCCGCGGCTGTGGTTTCTTCCATGGATATATCCGGAGAGGTTGTCGCCTCAGAAAGTGCTTTGCCGGAACAGCCGGTCAGAAGCAGCAAAGTAAATACGCATAGCAATACTTTTTTCATATTCATTCCTGTTTGTGAAAAGTAATCACAGTATACCCCGGACGACAGAAGAATACAACGGCGGTGCTGTAAATCTCTCATGAAAAGTTTGTAAACAAAAACGGCATTTTCCGCAGGGAAAACACCGTTACAGGACAGTTATTTACGCCAGGCAGCCGGATGAAACAATGCCAGCATGGGGAAAAGTTCAAGACGGCCCAGCAGCATATCCGCAGACAGCAGCCATTTGGAAAAATCGGAAAAGTGACTGAAGTTGCTCATGGGACCGACCCCATCCAGACCGGGACCGATATTGTTCAGGCAGGCGGCCACGGCGGAAAAACAGGTTTCCAGGGAATGGTCGGGATCCAGAGAAAGCAGAAATGTGGAAGCAGCAAAAACCAGCATATACACCACAAAATAAGAGGACACATTGGTAACCACCGCGTTTTCCACATGATTGCCGTCACAGCGGATCGTACGTACTTCCCGGGGATTCAGATGATACCGGATTTCTTTTATGGCCGTTTTCACCAGAATGATACAGCGCGATACCTTAAGCCCACCGCCGGTGGAAGATGCACATGCGCCGATAAACATCAGAAGCAGCAGAATGCCCTTGGAAAAGGTAGGCCAGAGATTAAAGTCTACCGTTGAAAAACCGGTGGTGGTGATGATAGAGGTAACCTGGAAGAAAGCATACCGGATACTGGTGCTGACGGAACCATATGTGGAAAAAATGTTGCAGGCAATCAGACCGGTGGAAGCGCCGATGATAATCAGATACCAGCGAAGTTCTTCACTTTTCAGAATGTTCAGAAAATTCTTTGTCAGCAGGAAATAGTAAATATTGAAGTTGATTCCGAACAGCATGATGGCAATGCTCAGAACCCAGTCGAAATAGGCATGATTGTAGGCTCCGATGCTGGCATTTCTGACCGAGAAACCGCCGGTACCTGCTGCAGCAAAGGCATGGCAGATGGAATCAAACAGATCCATCCCGCCCAGAAGCAGGAAAATAATAGTTACCAGCGTCATACAGGCATAAATGATGTACAGAATCTGTACATTGAACCGGAGTTTGGCAACCAGTTTCCCGAACATGGGCCCGGGGCTTTCCGCACGGATGATGTATACATCGGAACCTACGGATCGATCCTGTTTTTTGTGTTGATCCTTATCCAGCGGAGCCAGCGCCAGTGCCAGGGCCAGAACACCCATCCCGCCGATCCAGTTCATGAACTGCCGCCAGAACAGAATACTCTTGGGGAGTCCTTCCACAGCCGGCAGAATAGAGGCGCCTGTGGTGGTAAAACCGGACACTGTTTCAAAAAAAGCATCGGTAAAAGAAGGGATGGCACCACTGATCAGAAAGGGCAGTGCCCCCAGCACCGAAAACAGAACCCAGATCAGCGTTACCACAGCAAAGCCTTCCCGGGCAAAGAGCGTACCCCGGGGCGGTTTTTTGATCCCGAACAGCAGTCCCAGCGTCATCATAATCCCGATGGGTATCAGAAACGCTGGTATGCAGCCATCCCTGTAGTACACGGATACCGCCAGAGGCAGGAGCAGCAGCAGTGCCAGAATCAACAGCACCCGGCTGCACAGATACAAAATATAACGAATGTTCATATGATCCAACAAAAGGCCTATTCAGCCAGAATTTCGCTGAGTGCGGAGAGATGCAGGGCAGATGTAACCACGATGACAATGTCTCCCGCATGGAACTGGTCGTTGGCGCCGGGATAGATCACCCTGGAGCCGCGGACAATACCGGCGATCAGCAGATTCTTTTTCAGTTTCATCTGGGACAGGGGAATCCCGATCACAGATGCGCTTTCTTCCTGTACCATAAATTCCATGGCTTCGATCTGGCCGTCCAGCAGCTTGTACAGCGTGCGGATGGCAGAGTCACCGGACTGTCCCATGGCACGGACATAGGAAACGATCATGTCTGCCGTCAGCTGTTCCGGAGAAATGGCGGAATCCAGACCTACATGGGAGGACATGGTGAGCAGCGCCGTTTTGTTGATTTTGGGAATCACCTTGCCGACACCTTCGCTCATGGCATACAGGGAGAGAATCATGTTCCCCTCATCCATACCGGTCAGTGCGATACAGGCATCCATATCCCGGATCCCTTCTTCAATAAGCAGTTCATGGTCTGTGCCGTCGCCGCAGATGATTCTGGCTTTGGGAAGCTCCCGGGACAGTTCCACACAGCGGTTCTGGTTTTGTTCAATGATCTTTACATGCATACCGCTTTCCAGCAGGGTTTCGGAAAGATAGTAGGCAATGCGGCTTCCTCCAACCAGAAGCACATCCCGGATGGGTTCGGAAAGCGCACCGATTTCCCGGAAAAAGCGATGGATATCCGCGTGTGTGGCGGTGAGACTGAGGATGTCCCCGGCCTGAATTACATAACCGGCGGAAGGCACGATAGCGTCTGCCACACCGGCACACTGCACCGCACAGACAAGCACACGGGTTTTGCATTTTGCCGGAAGCTGGAACAGAGCCGTTCCTACCAACGGACAGTCAGCGGCTACTTTCAGCTGAACCATGTCCAGACGGCCGCCGGCAAAGGAATCCACTTTGGTGGCGCTGGGGATCCGCAGAATCCGGGAGATGGCGTGTGCCGCGTAGTAATCCGGGTTCATCATGGTGTCGATACCCAGTTCCCGGCGCATAAAATGGGTCTGGGCGTTCAGTTCCGGATTTCTTACCCGTGCAATGCAGCTTCTTGCCCCCAGCCGTTTGGCTATGACACAGGACAGCACATTGATCTCATCCTGCGGCGTACAGGCGATTACCAGATCCGCATCCGGGGCACCGGCTTCTCCCAGGGTCTCCGTGACAACACCGCTGCCGCAGATACCCATCACGTCATAGGTTTCCAGAATATTCTCGATCACGGAATACAGCGGATCGATTACGGCAATGTCATGTCCTTCCGATAAAAGGGAGGAAATCAGTTCTTCCCCTGTTTTCCCGGCGCCGATGATAATGATGTTCATAAATTCTCCGTTCAGGAATGGGTTTCGTGGTTCAGTGGAGCGTACCTTCCAGAATGGTGCCGTCCGGGTTAAACAGAGGCAGCTTTTCCAGATACTGAATATCTTCCCGTACCTGGGCGTCTCCTTCCGCCAGAACAGCCATCTTGCCGCAGATGATTCCTCCGGCCGCTTTCACCAGTTCTTCAACAGCACGCAGGCTTTCTCCGGTGGAGATCACATCATCCACGATCAGGATCCGCTTGCCCTGCATCAGCTCAGCGTCTGCCTTATCCAGGAAGAGATGCTGTTCACCGGCAGTGGTAATGGACTGTACAGTAACTTCAAACACGCCGCTCATATAGGCTTTGGCTTTTTTACGGGCGACAAAATACTTCTGGTTTCCGGCAAGCCGTGCCATTTCGTGTGCCAGCGGGATACCTTTGGCTTCCGCCGTAATGATGTAATCATATTCCGGTGCGATTTTCAGCAGTGCATCGGCAGCAGCGGTGGTCAGTTCCGGGTCACCGAAAATAACGAAAGCACCGATTGCCAGTGTATCGTTCAGCGGACAGATGGGCAGCGCCCGTTTCAGTCCGGCGATAGTCATGGGATAGGTAAGCATTATCATAGTCCTCCCAATATGTATGGATAAAAATTCCTACAAACAGGCAAACCGGGATAAGGCGCAAGCCTCCCCCGGAATCCTGTGTATAGATTTACTGTCTCAGTGTGATCCCGTGCTTGTCGGCAAGACCTGCCAGAATCTTCTTTACGGTAGCGTCAGCTTCTTCATCGGTCATGGTGTGGTCGTCAGCCCGCAGCTGTACTGCATAGGAAACACTCTTCTTGTCTTCACCGATCTGAGGACCTCTGTAAATGTCGAACAGTTCAGCGGATTCCACTACCTTACCGCCGATCTCTTTGATTTCACGGGAGATCAGGCCGGCAGGTGTATCTTCACCGCATACGAAGGAGAAGTCTCTTTCCAGAGCAGGGTACTTGGGCAGAGGCTTGTAATCCATCATCAGACGGCGTGCGGCATACAGAGCTTCCATATCCAGTTCACATACATAAACCGGTACGTTGAAGTTGTAGTTGTCTGCCACAGCAGGATGGATCTGTCCGAATACTGCCAGCTGGGTGTCATTTTTGGACATCACAGCGCAGCGGCCGGGATGGAAGGTGAGTGCATCGGTGCAGGGAGCAAAGTCAGCGTTTTCAATGCCGGCGATATACAGAATCGCTTCCAGAATACCCTTCATTCTGTAGAAACCTTCGCCCTTCTTGTCGTCACCGGCATAGAAACCGATGGCAAGACGGCCGGGTTCTTCGGGCAGTTCCCCTTCTACAGGCAGATATACCTTGCCCATTTCATAGAGGGCCACTTCCTTATTCTTTACAGAAGCATTGTCGGCCAGAACCTTCAGCAGAGAAGGCAGAACGGTGGTGCGCATTACGGAAGTGTCTTCCCCCAGGGGGTTGGAGATCACTACGGAAGTACGGCGTGCATCGTCATCAGCCAGGCGGATTTTGGAGTACCAGGAGGGGCTGATGAAGGAGAAGGTTTCAATTTCGTCCAGACCCATGCCGCAGAGCAGATCGTGCAGCTTCATGTCAAAGTTCTGTCTTTCGGTGCGTGCGCCGTTGGTGGGGGTAGCCTTGGAGGACAGAGTGGAGGTGATCTTGTCATATCCGTAGATCCGCAGCACTTCTTCCGCCAGGTCGTTCATGCAGCGAACGTCGTCACGGTAGGTGGGCACAGTCAGGGTCATGTTGTCGTCGGAAACACCGAAGTCCAGAGCACGGAAAATGTCGGCCATATATTCTCTGGTCAGATCCACACCCAGGAACTGGTTGATCTTTTCTGCTTCCAGCGGCATTACGAAGGGAACCTTCTTGGTGGGGTATACGTCGATGGTACCGTCCACCACTTCACCGGCACCCAGCAGAGCGATCAGTTCGCAGGCACGATCCAGTGCGGGCATGGTGTTTTCGGAATCCAGACCCTTTTCAAAGCGAGCGGAAGATTCGGTACGCATCCCCTGCTTCTTGGCGGTCACACGTACATTGCCGGGATGGAACATGGCGGATTCAAACACAACGGTTACAGTGTCATCGGTGATTTCACTGTTCAGACCGCCCATAACACCGGCCAGAGCAACCGCTTTTTTTTCGTCTGCGATCACCAGGGAAGAGGCGTTCAGGGTGTGCTGTTCGTTGTCCAGAGAAGTGAAGGTTTCCCCTTCTTCGGCGTTCCGGACGATGATGTGGGAACCGTCCAGGCATTTGTAGTCAAAAGCGTGCATGGGCTGGCCGTATTCCAGCATAACATAGTTGGTGATGTCCACAATGTTGTTGATGGGACGAACGCCGGAAGCCCGGAGACGCATCCGCAGCCACAGCGGAGAGGGAGCGATCTTTACATTCTTTACAACCCGCGCGGAGTACCGGGTGCACAGTTCGGCATTCAGTACGTCCACGGACAGATACTTTTCGATGGTTTCGCCGTCGTTCCGGGCAGCAGGCTTGGCAGGGGGTGCCAGCTTCAGTTCCTTGCCGAAAGAAACAGCGGTTTCTCTGGCCAGACCGATCACGGACAGACAGTCGGGACGGTTGGAGGTGATTTCGAATTCCACAGCGGTGTCGGACAGTTCCAGCACTTCACGGATGTCGCGGCCCAGGGGAGCGTCAGCCAGACCAACATCGTTCAGGATCAGAATCCCGTCTTCAATGGCACCGGGCATATCGTGGGTGGTCAGACCCAGTTCGCCGATGGAGCAGAGCATGCCGCAGGAAACTTCGCCTCTGAGCTTGCCCTTCTTGATCTTCACGCCGCCGGGCAGAGTGGAGCCGTCGGTAGCCACAGGTACTACCGCACCGGCAAATACATTGTTCGCTCCGGTCACGATCTGTACGGGTTCTTCCGCACCGATGTCCACCTGACAAATTACCAGATGGTCGGAGTTGGAGTGGGGAACAACAGACAGAATCTTGCCGACTACCACTTTGGTGATGTCTTCCGCCAGCACTTCAAAGGTTTCCACCTTGGAACCGGTCATGGTCATTCTGTCACAATATTCTTTTATGCTGATATCGCTGACGTCCGTATAGTCGGCCAGCCATTTCATGGAAAGCTGCATAGCTGTAAACCTTTCTCTCGTTAATTTGATGTACCCAGACGGGTATCGATATAGGCAGTGAGGATATCCACAGAAGTCTGTCCGGCGGTTCCGTTGATCACCATGTCGGCATGCCACCGGGTGGGCTCTACCAGTTCATCATGGCGGAAACGCACCGTGTCGATATATCGGTCTGTCACTTCATCCATGGTCTGTCCGAAAGACATGAACCGCTTGATCCGGCGTACCAACCGTTCGTCACTGGCAAGATCCACAAAGATCTTCAGATCCAGTCTTTCCCGGATCCAGGGCAGATGCAGGGCGAAAAGTCCTTCGATCACACAGATCTGTGCCGTTTCATCTGCCAGTGCTTCTTCAAAAGCGGTGCGCATTTCATCCAGCCGCATAGCATCGGGGTGGTTGTGTTCCACATATTCTTTCCCGGATATGGGTGCTATGGTGATGGGGGAGGGATGGATATAATAGTTATCCATATGGATGCAGATACAACGATTGCCGTAATGTTCTTTCAGTTTGGTCGCAAGGGTCGATTTGCCGCTGCAGGTTCCGCCTGCAATACCGATGACAAACATAGGTTAGCCTCCTGCTTCTTGCGATATTTATTTTGAATCAGAACTGGTGCAGGAACCGTACGTCATTTTCGTACAGATGCCGCATATCGTCGATGTGGTACTTCAGCATAACAATACGTTCAATGCCGAGACCGAATGCGAAACCGGAATATACTTCAGGATCGATACCGCACATCCGCAGTACGTTGGGGTGAACCATACCGGCACCCAGAATTTCGATCCAGCCTTCGCCCTTGCACAGACGGCATCCCTTACCGCCGCAGGCAAAGCAGGATACGTCTACTTCCGCAGAGGGTTCGGTGAAGGGGAAATGGTGGGGACGGAAACGGATCCTGGTGTCCGCACCGAACATGGTCTGGGCGAACATTTCCAGCGTACCTTTCAGGTCTCCCATGGTGATGCCCTTGTCAACCACCAGACCTTCGCACTGGTGGAACAGGGGAGAGTGGGTGGCGTCCACCGCGTCGGAACGGTAAACACGGCCGGGAGAGATGATCTTGATGGGGGGCTGCTGCTTTTCCATAACTCTTGCCTGTACGGGAGAGGTCTGGGAGCGGAGCAGGATGTTTTCGGTGATATAGAAAGTGTCCTGGGTGTCTCTGGCGGGGTGATCCGGAGGAATGTTCAGTGCCTGGAAGTTGTAGTAATCATATTCCACTTCGGGGCCTTCAGCGATGGAGTAACCCATGCCCAGGAAGATTTCTTCCAGCTGTCTCTGTACCATAGCCAGAGGATGGGGCTTGCCTACCGGAACCTTGGTACCGGGGATGGTAACGTCCAGCTTTTCCGCCTTCAGTCTGGCATCCAGTGCGGCAGACTTCATGGCAGCGGACTGCTTTTCGATTTCGGCTTCGATTTCCGCACGGATATCGTTGGCCAGCTGACCGATCACCGGTCTTTCTTCTGCGGAGAGCTTACCCATGCCGCGCAGCACGGCGGTCAGTTCCCCTTTTTTGCCGAGATACTTGATTCTCAGCGCCTCAATGTCCGCCCCGTCTTCTGCCAGAGCGGCAATGGCTTCCGTTTTGATTTTGAGAAGTGTGTCTTTCATTGCATTCTTCCTTATATAAATAAATGATTTGCAGATATTTTTGTTACCGGATCTCTGAAGCGAACAGACCGCTGGCAGAAACCGGTTCTCCGCCGCCGTACAGATGGGAAGTGTCCCCCACGGAGACAACTCTGGCGTTGGCGGAATGTTCATCTGTGTGGTGTTCCATGAAAATGGTGGTGACGGAGGAGGTGGGCAGGAACAGGCTGTGCCAGATCAGCGGCAGAGAAGCCTGCAGCACATGGGAAAGCAGCGCATTGCCCAGTCCCAGATGGCAGAACAGGCAAACCGTGTCTTTCCTGTTTTCATGCCCCGGCAGTACGTCGTAGTATCCGTTTTCGTTCCGGCGATAGCCCCATTCTTCCAGCAGAGCATCAAACCCGGCGCATACCGTATCATAATACTGAGGGATTTCGGATTCCTTGTACAGATCCGCTTCCCGCCATGCCTTGGGATCAAATACACCGGGTATCTTTGTCCAGAGTTCCGGCGCCATGTTCCAGGGACATGTGTTGGTTCCCCCTTTGGTCGGATAGGGTGTAACCAGACCTTTGGCAAACTCACGGAGCCAGGGAAGTTCGATGGCTTCCATGCCCAGCTTGTCCAGAGTAGGCTTGGCTGTCAGCTTGGCTCTGCCCAGAGGAGAAACATAAATCTTGGTGATGTCTTCCTTGACCAACTTGTGAGAAAGCAGTTCCGCTTCTCTCTGGCCTTTTTCGGTCAGGGAATCGGTAGGATAGTAAGGATCCCCATGCCGGATGATTAAAAAACGCATAGTCTTGTCCGTCCGATCTGTAGTGAAAAATAAAAAATCCCCATCCCGTGAAGAGGGACGAGGCTGTAAAGCTCCGCGGTACCACCCATATTCCGGCAGAAAATACCGGCGCTCATACGGGATAACGGTCCGTCCGGGGGAAAACCCAGCTCCGAAGTGAAATGCCGGCAAGATCCCGTGTCAAGACAGCTTTCAGCCCATGGCTGTCTTTCTCTGAGGGCAGGAGAATGATCTGGCAGGCTGCTTCATCACAGCTTTTCATCATATACAAGTATGGGAATTTAAGGTCATTATATCACACTTTGCCCAAAAGTGCAATAGTCATTTCGGAAAAATCCCACAGAAAAAGATTTAATAACCTGTAGAATAAAAACAAATCCATATAAAAAAACAGAATCATGCATGAACTGCGGCAAAATATCCAACAATACAGTACAGTGAAATGAACAGGAGAAGTATTGTATGAAGCGAATCGTATATACCATTTCGGATGAAAACGGCATCCATGCCAGACCGGCCGGGAAAATTGTGAATACCGCCAGACTGTTTCAGTCGGAGATACGTCTGATCCTGCCGGTAAAGGATACATCGGCAGACGCCAAAAAACTGTTTGCCGTTATGGGTCTGGGGATCCGGAAAGGGGATACCATCCACATAGAAGCGGAAGGTGCGGATGCGGAGGAAGCGGCTGCCGCTATGCAGAATACCCTGACGGAAGCGGGACTGTAAACCAAGGAAGGAAATCGATATGGAGATCATACAGGGAAAAGCGGTCAGCGGAGGTATGGCGTACGGAAAGATATTTCTGCTTGGCCGGCAGGATTATACAGCGGAACACCGGCAGAGTGCAGAAGATCCGCAGCAGGAGATACTGCGTTTCCGGGAAGGGTGCCGGGCGCTGGCAGCGGAACTGGATGTGCTGTACAGCAAGACGCTGGAAGCCATCGGTGAATCCGAAGCGGAAATCTTTTCGCTGCACAGGATGATGCTGGAAGAAGATACTTTTACAGAGTCTGTGGAAGAAAAGATCTGCCAAGGCATAAGCGCATCGGATGCCGTTCTGGATACCGGAGAAGCATTTGCCGCCATGTTTGCTGCCATGGACAATCCATACATGCAGGCCAGAGATGCCGATATACGCAGTATTGCCCGGAGACTGCACGAAATTCTGGAAGGCAGAACGACAGAACTGCCGGTGTTTACAGAACCTGTGATTCTGGCAGCGGAGGATCTGACACCCGCCCAGACGGTGGATCTGAAAAAGGACAAGGTGCTGGGTTTTATCACCGCCCGGGGAAGCACCAGTTCCCACACAGCCATTCTGGCCAGAACACTGGGCATCCCTGCGGTTACGGC
Organism: Oscillospiraceae bacterium; assembly: GCA_015064285.1. Classification (GTDB taxonomy): domain Bacteria; phylum Bacillota; class Clostridia; order Oscillospirales; family CAG-272; genus UMGS1696. The sequence goes on from SVSN01000016.1 coordinate 48,037, forward strand.
GGCGGGGACTCTTTCAGAATCTCTTCATGGCTTGGAAGGAATTCTGGATGGGGAACAGGGAACTTTGTATGTGGATCCCGACCGGCAGACCATAAACCGTTTTGAGCAGAACCGCCAGAACGAAGAAGAGCGGAAGGCACGCTGGGAAACCATGCGGGGACATACCTGCCGGACACGGGAAGGAAAGGCGATCCGGATATACGCCAATGCGGGAAGTCTGGAAGATGCGGCAGCGGCAGCAGCGGGGGATGCGGAAGGGATCGGTCTGTTCCGCAGTGAATTTCTGTTTATGCAGTATGGCAGAAACCCCACAGAAGAAGAACAGTACAATACCTATCGTGAGGTGTTGGCCCATATGCCTGGGAAGGAAGTTATCATCCGGACGCTGGATGCCGGTGCGGACAAACAGATCCCCTGGCTGCCGGCCGGCACAGCGGAAGCCAATCCCGCTCTGGGTCTTCGGGCGATCCGTCTTTGCCTGCGGTATCCTGAGCTGCTGCGTACACAGCTGCGTGCCATGTACCGGGCAGCCGTACACGGAAAACTGTGCGCCATGATCCCCATGATCACCCTGCCGTCGGAACTGGAGCAGGTTCACGCCATAGCAGAGGAAGTACGCCGCTCTCTGGAAGAGGAAAAGATTCCTTTTGCACCGGATATGCCTTTGGGGATTATGATCGAAACACCGTCAGCCGCTTTGTGTGCCGGAACCCTGGCGGAAAAATCGGCATTTTTCAGTATCGGCACCAACGATCTGACGCAGTATACCATGGCGGCTGACCGGGAAAACGGCGCACTCACATACCTGACAGAAACCATTCCGGAAAGTGTGAAACGGCTGATTCTCATGACCACATCGGCGGCAACAGCAGCGGGAATCCCCGTCAGCGTGTGCGGTGAACTGGCCGGAGAGGAACATGCCATCCCGTTTCTGGTGGACGCCGGCGTTGACAAACTTTCTGTCAGTCCCGGTCAGGTGCTGAAAGTCCGTTCCGCCGTACAGCGGCATCTGGATACCAGGGAAAAAGCAGAATAAAATACAGACAGGGGACAGCCGAAACCATCCCCTGTTATTTTTTGTTCGCTGCAGCCGACAGAAACGGAAATCATTCCTCCATGACAAGCTGCTCACCGTCATCCGGCTGTGCTTTGGGTTTGTATGCCAGACCCAGATGACCGTATCCCTGCCGGGTGACCATGCGTCCCCTGGGCGTGCGGCTGATGAAACCGATCTGCAGAAGATAGGGTTCGTACACATCTTCCAGTGTGACCGCTTCTTCCCCGATGGTAGCCGCCAGCGTTTCCAGACCCACCGGCCCGCCGTCGTAATACCGGATAATGGTTTCCATCATCCGACGGTCGGTGTTGTCCAGTCCCAGTTCGTCAATTTCCAGCATCCGCAGAGCTTCTCTGGCAATGTCCAGTGTGATTTTTCCGTCGCCACGCACCTGTGCAAAGTCTCTGACACGCTTCAGCAGCCGGTTGGCGATACGGGGGGTTCCTCTGGAACGGGATGCAATTTCCAGTGCGCCGTCCGAGGTGATCGGTACATCCAGAATGCCGGCGCTCCGGGAAACGATAGCCGCCAGTTCCTCCGGGGTGTACAGTTCCAGCCGCAGCAGCACACCGAATCTGTCCCGCAGAGGGGTAGTAAGCTGTCCGGCACGGGTAGTAGCCCCGATCAGTGTGAATCTTGGCAGCGGCAGACGGATACTTCTGGCAGAGGGGCCCTGACCGATGATGATATCCAGTGCAAAGTCTTCCATTGCCGGGTACAGAATCTCTTCAATGGATTTGGAAAGCCGGTGGATCTCATCGATAAACAGCACATCCCCTTCTCCCAGATTGGAGAGCAGTGCTGCCAGATCGCCCTGTTTTTCAATGGCAGGGCCGGAGGTTACCCGCAGATTTACGCCCATTTCCGCAGCGATGATGGCGGAAAGTGTGGTTTTCCCCAGTCCGGGCGGGCCGTACAGCAGGACATGATCCAGATTGTCTCCCCGCAGTTTGGCGGCACCCATGTAGATCTTCAGCAGTTCCTTGGCTTTGGCCTGTCCGATGTATTCGTCAATGGTATGGGGGCGGAGGGAATTTTCCGCTTCCGCATCTTCTCCGGTGTAACTGGACGACAGAATCCGGTTTTCCAGATCAAATTCGTTTGTGTTCATAAGTATACTATCCTCATTCCGGTTTCAAAATCCATATGCCGACAGATCCGGACTGTCCGCGCAGGTACCGCAGAGCAGGGCACGGAACGTTATGTCGCAAAGCTTTCTGACGGGAGATTTCCAGTCGGTTTCCAGCTGCTGTCCCCCGTAGGTGGAAATATGCTGCAGCCATTCCTCATCCACCTGGGCACGGCAGATCCCCTCGGCATCCACAGAATCCAGAAGCGTACGTACATCTTCACGAAGAGCGGGCAGATAGGGATACAGTCCGCAGCGGCACATCCATTCCACTGTTTCCAGCTGGATCAGGGATGCTCCGTCCGTTTTCTTTCTTGTGGAAAAACCTTCCGTAAAGCAGCCCAGGGTGCCCAGCGCATGTCCGGGCCAGGAGATTGCTCCCAGTCCCATATATTCCGGGCGGTCTGTACGCATCAAGCGGGTAAACGCTTCCGCAAGCATACGGCAGTTTTCTTCCGTTTTCCAGCCTGCAGTGTGTGCCAGAATATCAAAATGATACCGGCAGGGCCATTTTTCAAAGTTGTGGAAAAGCCGGTACTTACAGCTTTTGATGGTGCGGCTCACATCCAGGATGGAATCCACCTCCAGCACACGCCGGAAAGAATCCAGAGAGAGCTGTATCTGGGGCGTGATATCAATACGTTCGTCAAACCCGGCACGGGCGATACAGGCGCAACGGATCAGATTCTGCCCGTTGGCGGCAAACTTGAATTCGTCATAGATCTTGCCGTGGGTCCGGTAACAGAGATCGGACAGCGGTACCGACGCAAACGCTTCCATGGCCCGGCATAAAACCGGATTTTCTTTACCGAATCCTTTTTCCGCCAGATATTTGACGCCGACCTCCTGATTTTCATAAGGCCCGGCATTTTTGTTGGGGCCGTGAAAGCCGTTGCCCAGCCAGCCGTTTTCCTTCTGACAGGCAGCGACAAGAGTATATACAGGCTCCCCGGCAATCTCCCGGAGCAGAGCCGCTTCTTCTGCCGGCGGAATATCCCGCAGTACCTCGCGTCTGACACGCAGACGGATGGACGGCCCGGCATTTGCCAGCAGAAACGCGGTCATTCTATCTTTTGTGTTCATATAAAGCGGGAACCTGCCGTTATTTCATAAGAGCGGCCAGAGCCTTCTTGATAATCTCTTCCAGTGAGGCTTCCATGTCCACATGCTTCATGGCCGCAGCAATCTCCGAACGGGAATACCCCAGAACCAGCAGTGCTTCCTGCGCGTCCGCCAGCTTTCCTGAGGGGGCGCTTTTGGTGGAGACGGCTGTGCTGGACGGGGTGGGGATTCCATCGGTGGAAGGATACAGTTTTCCCAGTTTTTCTTTCAGTTCCAGTACCACCCGTGCCGCTGTTTTGGCACCTACACCGGGGGCTTTGGAAATTGCTTTGGTATCTTCCGCCGCAATGGCCATGGCCAGTGTCCGGGGTGTCATCAGGGAAAGAATGGACATACCGGCTTTTGGGCCCACCCCCTGTACGGAGATCAGCATCCGGAACATATCCAGTTCTTCGGAGGAAGCAAAGCCGAACAGCTCCACTCCATCCTCACGGACTGCCATGTAGGTGAACAGCCGTACTTTTTCCGCTCCTTCCACAGGTGTGCCGTCCGGGTGATAGCCGGGGGAGGGAAGTTTCGACAGAGTCCCGGCGGAAACCTGTACTTTGTACCCCACGCCGGCACATTCGATCACAACAGAGCAGCCTATCGGGTCTACCGTGTACAGTATACCGTATAAAGTATTGATCATAAGTCTGTTTGTCCTTTGTTACAGATAATAGCGGCGGCGGATGTCCCATACGGAAGCACCTGCATACAGCGCCACGCCGGTCAGCGTCAGGATCAGCCCGTATTTCACGCAGTCCGGACGGTATTTCAGCTGGATTTCGTGTGTCCCGGGTGTAATGCTGAAACCAAGCAGGGCATCCATGAGACAGAATACTTCCGTTTCTTCACCGTCCACATACACTTTCCAGCCCGCATCGTAGGGGATGGAGGTGAAAACGGTGGTTCTGTCTTCCGCAGCAGTGATGGTACCGGTGATCACATCGTCCCGGCG
>SVSN01000103.1 GCA_015064285.1 Oscillospiraceae bacterium
TTGTGTCTTGGATATACAATAGTTAGTGGCACATGGAATTGCAGTAACTATATCCTGCAAATACCCATGTTTAAAGTTTTTTGCCAGGCTTTTTTTCAAAAAAGCCGCGTTTCCCTTTTGCGAACAGATTAGTTAATCATCATTGACTTATCTCTTATATCATTTCCCTGTAGCTGCCCAGATACCGGAAGGTGGGGCAGAGGGAATCCAGTTCACACATCAGCTGAGCAAAGCTGTCGGAATACACGCTGGTATCCAGATCAAAATAGAACCGGAAGGAGAATTCTCTCTCGGGAATGGGCTTGGACACCAGAGAAGTCAGGTTGATGCCTCTGGCATAGAACCGGGCCAGCAGCTTATACAGGGCACCGGGACGGTTTTCCGTTTCCAGCATCAGTGTGGTTCTGTCCGCACCGGGGTAGATTTCCAGATCCCGGGAAACGCAGATGAAGCGGGTATAGTTGTTGCCCACGTTCTGTGCGGCGGATTTCAGGTTGTCAAGGCCGTACAGCACACCGCAGGCGGAGGAAGACAGGGCTGCCAGATCGTCTCTGCCGGATTCAGCAACAATCTTTGCGGCAACAGCTGTGTTTTCGCAGTAGGAAACCTTTACGCCCAGAGAATCCAGCAGCGCGGAGCACTGGTTGATCGCCTGCTCGTGGGAGATTACTTCCCGGATGTTTTCCAGCTTGGCGCCCTTTCTGGCCAGCAGGTTATGATCCACCTTGACTCTGACCGCGCGGACGATATAGAAGGTGTGGTTTTCCAGCAGCTTGTACACGCCCTGTACGATCCCGGCGGTGGAGTTTTCCACGGGCAGCAGGCCATACCGGCACAGTCCGGTTTCCACAGCGTTCAGCACCGCTTCAAAGGTCTTGCAGTACATGATCCGGGGGGTGCGGAACAGCTTTTCGGCAGCACTGGTGGAGTAGGCGCCTTCCGTCCCCTGACAGGCCACAATGGCATCTTCCGGGAACAGGGCGGGTGTGTTGTCAATGGCGTTCTTGACCTGACCAAACAACAGGTTTTCCCCGGTCTGCAGGGTCTGCTGATGGGAACGGGACAGCTCGAACAGGAGAGAATACAGCACCTTGGTATACTCCTGCATTTCCTCCGGCGCCATGTCGGCTACTTCCGCCAGCTTGGCCCGTTCTCTTGCGGCATCCAGCACCGGCAGTCCCATTTCTCTCTTGTAGGTGCCGATGGCTTCCGCCACTTCCATCCGTTCAGCGAACAGTCTCACCAGTTCTCTGTCAATTCCGTCTATTTTTTCCCGGTATACACTCAGGTCTTTCTTTTCCATGGTATTGCCACTCCTGATAATTCATGCAGATTTGTTGTATTATTATACTCCCGCAGGATCGGTTTGTCAATGGAAAATCTTCGCTCACGCTTTCGGGAACACATCCGGCAGACCGCGCCGGCGGCAGGTGCAGGCAGGGTCAGTGCAGGTACCCGGGTCGTGGGGCGGAACATGATTGCCCTCCGCGATGTCCACAAGCCATTTCGCCAGTTCAGCAAAAATCAGATCCCTGTCGGTTTCGTTCAGGATTTCGTGCCGGCCCGGATACAGCCACAGATCCACGTCCCGCATACCAACGGCAAGGAAGGTATCCGCGGAAAGACGCACACCTCTGCCGAAATCCCCCACCGGGTCTTCTTCCCCCGACACAAACAGTACGGGCAGATCCTTCGGCATTCCCGCAAGCAGTGCAGGGTCGTGCAGCCGTTCGATGGCGGAAAACAGGGTATGGTATCCGTTCAGTGTGAACCGGAAGCCGCAGCGGGGATCTGCCAGATACCGGTCTACCATTTCTTCATCCCTGGAGAGCCAGTCCATCTTTGTACGGGCGGGACGGATGGCTTTACTGTAGCTGCCAAAGGCCATGCTGTCCACCAGCCCACTCCGGTGATGCCAACCCTTCCACCCGGCCAACAGCGTGCAGACTGTTTTCCCCAGCTTCACCAGTTTTTCCGGCTGGAATCCGGTACCCATGATGATGACTCCGGCCAGTTCATCACCCCACCGGCCCAGGTAATTCCGGGTCAGAAAAGAACCCATGCTGTGTCCCAGCAGAATATACGGCACGCCGGGAAACCGCTCTTTTGCCAGTCCGGTCAGGGTATGCATATCGGCAAGCACCGTGTCCAGACTGTTTTCGTCGGCAAAATAGCCCCATTTTTCCTGTGAGGTTACCGAATCCCCGTGCCCGAGATGATCGTTTCCCGCCACAGCGATCCCCAGCTCGTTCAGATACAGGGCAAAGGGTTCGTATCGCAGAACAAATTCCGCCATGCCATGGGCAATCTGCAGAACCGCCCGGGGCTTTCCGTCGGGGATCCAGTACCAGGCGTGAATGGCTGTTTTTTTGTCAGCCCCTGGGTATGTAAACATTTCTTTCTGCGGCATAGGCTGCTCCTTTCCGGATTCCGGTGTACTTTTTCTTCAGTATAGCATATTTCCGCCTGCCTGTCCGGAAATTCACATTTTGTTTACATATTCCCTTCTCCGGCGTGATAGAATGAAGAAAACCAACCGCAGGAGGTTTACAATGTACATTAAACGAATCTATCTGGAAGAAAATAACGATAAAGTATGGCTGGACTGTTATATTGCCGATCCGGTTGCCGGGTACACCCGGTCTGCCATTCTGGTGATTCCCGGCGGCGGCTACGGATGTGTCTGTTCCGACCGTGAAGGAGAGCCCATTGCGCTGGGCTTTATGTCCCACGGCTACAACGCCTTTGTACTGCAGTACTCCGTTGCCAGAGCAAAAACCTATCCCGCCCAGCTGATCGAAGCATCTCTTGCCATGGCCCACATCCGGGACAACGCGGAAACCTACGGCATTGATCCCGACAAGGTATTCGTTACCGGTTTCTCTGCCGGCGGCCATCTGGCAGGTTCTCTGGGTACCATGTGGCACAAGCCCTGCGTATACGAAGCCACCGGCATGGCCTACGGTAAAAACCGCCCGAACGGCATGATGCTGGTATACCCTGTAGTCACGGCACAGGCGGAATACACCCACCTCGGTTCCTTCCGGAATCTGTTGGGTACCGATGAGCCCACAGCGGAAATGCTGAAAGAAGTGAGTCTGGAAGCCAATGTGGACGAAAAATCCGTACCGCTGTTTCTGGTGCACACCTCCAACGACCAGGTAGTGGACATCCGGCACGCCCTGACACTGGCCGATGCCTATAAGAGAAACGGCCTGATGTTTGAGATGCACATCTTTCCCGATGCGCCCCACGGCATTGCGCTGGGCAGCGATATCACCCGCTGCGGCAATGAAAAGTGGAGCGATCCCGCCATGGCCAAGTGGATCGAACACGCCGTATACTGGGGGGCAAAGTTCGGCAAATAATCGGCAACGCAAAAACTGCTGTATTCCCGAAAGAGTACAGCAGTTTTTCGTTTCCGCAGTATTTTTATTCATCCAGCTCAAAGCACATTTTTTCCATGTACAGTTCTCCGAAATCGGCTTCCGCGGACAATTCGATATACTTCCCTGCCTGCCGCACGTCTTCCAGAATTTCCCGGAACGGCCGGTGCAGCCAGAAAGCTGCGCAGCCTGCTTCCGAAGAATTGCCCACCGCCGTCACCCGGTTTTCCAGACAGCGTGGGAACAGCCCCACACCGGCAGCGGAAGCTACATCCAGTCCGTGACCGAAAGAACCCGCCAGACAGACCTCATCCACTTCTTCCGCAGAAATACCCGCTTTCCGGCACAGTACTTCCACACCGGCGGCAATGGCAGCTCTGGCTGTCTGAATCTGCCGCACATCGCTCTGGGTCAGGTACACGCCGGGAGCAAAGGTGCACACCTCACCGTCTTCGTCCACGCCGATCCCTTCTTCCGGGACAATCGACCAGTCGTCCGGATCGTCCGCCAGAGAACCGTATTCATCCGCAAGACCCAGGGACAGCATCTGCCACATTCCATCCAGAATACCGCTTCCGCAAAGACCTGCAGGTGCCCCGTCGCCAACCGTGGTCAGAGCAAACTTCTCTCCATCCCACTTGATCCGGGTTACAGCACCACGGGTAGCAGGCATACCCAGTTCGATATGGGCGCCTTCAAAAGCAGGACCTGCAGCCGTGGCGGCAAAAAGCCATTTTCCGTCTTTGTATACACCCAGTTCCCCGTTGGTACCCAGATCCAGGAACAGGATGGTTTTTGCCTTCCGTTCCGGCCGGTCCCACAGAAGCCATGCCGCACCCATGAGAATATCGCCGCCCACATAGGAAGCGGCAGCCGGCGCCAGAAAGGTAGCGGGATCGGTATCCATGACGGCTCCGAACCGGCTCTGTGTATAAAAAGGTACTTTTCCGATAGGCGCGGGGTTCAGTCCGGCGTACAGATGCTCCATAACGGCATTCCCGGCCAGAATCCGGCAGACCGGGGAGGAACCGCCGTTTTCGGCAGCCAGAGAGGCAAGTCCGTCATCAATGGCCTTCTGCATCAGTGTGCTCATGACCTCTGTGCCTTCCGGATCCTCCATGGCGTAGGAAATCCGGGAGATTACGTCCGCTCCGTAGCTGCGGGAGGGATTGGCAAACACCGTACCGCCCAGCCGGGTACCGTCATCCGCCCAGAGAGAAACCGCCACAGTGGTGGTACCCAGATCCACAGCCGCCCCCACCAGAGGATGCGGTTCTTCGGCAGCATCCATAACCACACCGGTATCCGTGTTTACCGCCACCCACAGGGATACGGCATCCGTGCTGCGGGGCGTTTTGTCCATAGCCGCCGTCAGAAGAGCCGTCAGAATATTGGATGCCCGGGCCGTGATCTTTCCGGAAAGGCCGCATTTCTGCAGGTTTTCCGTCACGGAAAGGGGATTCTCCAGGGTAGGACGGGTCAGGCAGACTTCCTGCCACAGAATCCATGGAGTTGTCTTCTCTGCCGCCGTATACGATGCCTGCGCACCGCCCAGAGTATCGTTTTCCCCTTCCGGCAGCCGCAGTGCAATGGTTCCGTCCATAACCTCGCACCGGCAGGCCAGCCGCCATACATAACCGTCCGGCAAAGTCTCCGTCACCCGGGACAGCAGTTTTGCTTCCCCTTCCGTGAGCGGAGAAACCGTACCGTTCTGTCCGTTTACAGCAATCCGGCATTTGCCGCAGGTACCGTGTCCGCCGCAGGGAGAGGCAATTCTGCCCACCGCTTCCGCAAAGACAGGTGTGTGCCGCAGGATCTCCAGAAGATTGCCGCCTTCCGTTTCCGCCGCAAGATTTCCCAGTCTGATCGTTACCATAGATTTCCCTCCGCTGCTGACCATTCCGGTCTCTTATTTCGCAAACAGTGCTGCCAGGGCCGCAGGCGACTGTACAGCCGCTTCCGCACCGGCAAATTCTTCGATGGGGCCAAATCCCCATGTCACGCCTACGGATTTCATACCGAAAGCCGCAGCTCCTTCCACATCGTAGATCCGGTCGCCGATCATGCGCCAGTCTGCCAGCGTATCTGCATCCGGTCTTGTCACGCCGCCGCGCCGGAACAGTTCTTCCAGCACTTCCGCTTTCTTCGCCCGGGTACCGTCCAGTCCGGCCCCGCAGATGTGGGTAAAGTATTTTGCCAGCCCGATGTTGTCGAAAATCCGGCAGGCAAAAACTTCCGGCTTGGAGGTGGCTACATGGAGTGTGTGCCCCGCTCCCGCAAGGGCATCCAGCATTTCCGGCACCCCGTCATACACTTCCACGCCCAGAATCCCGGTAACACGATATTCCGCACGGTACACCTGTACTGCCCGGACAGCCGTGTCCCGGTCCACGCCCAGAAACTCCATAAACGCAGGTTCCAGCGGCGGGCCGATAAACTTCCGCATCTGTTCCTCCGGCAGCAGGTCAAACCCCATCACGCCGAAGGTATGCCGGAGCGTCCCGAGAATTCCGGTGGAAGAATCAATCAAAGTCCCGTCCAGATCAAATACAAGCTGCATACTATGACTCCTTGAAGCCCGATACGCGGTACCGGATTCTGTATAAAAAACCGATACCTGCACATCTGACTGTTTACTTCTGATTTCTAATCTCTTATCTCTTACTTCCGGCTGATCTTGTCCGCCGCAGACAGAATGCCCAGCCGGGCGCTTTCATAGGTCAGACCGCCCTGCAGGAAAGCCGTAAAGGGAGGACGCATGGGCCCGTCGGCGGAAAGCTCAATGGACGCACCGCCTACAAAGGCACCGGCCGCCATAATCACCGGATCGGGATAGCCGGGCATATCATAGGGTTCCGGAATGACGTGAGAGTCAATGGGAGATGCCGCCTGAATCCCCTGGCAGAAGGCGCAGAGCCCTTCGCCGGTGGCGCATTCCACGGCCTGAATGATGTCGGAACGGCGCTTGTCCCAGGCGGGAGATACCTTGTAGCCCAGCGCATCGAATACATACGCTGTCAGGTGGGCGGTTTTCATGGCCTGGGCTACCGTATGAGGAGCATAGAACAGACCTCTGAGCAGATTCCGGTTCTGTCCCAGAGAAGCGCCTGCATCCAGACCAACGCCGGGGCAGGTCAGACGATAGCCGCACAGCTCAATGGCTTTCGGCGTGCCTACAATATAGCCGCCGATATCCGCCATCCCGCCGCCGGGATTTTTGATCAGAGAGCCCATCAGGATATCCACACCGGTCTCTCCCCCCAGGGGTTCTTCCGTTTCCACAAATTCCCCATAGCAGTTGTCCACTACCACGTAAGGCGCGGGGACTCCCAGCTCCGCCGCCAGCTTCCGCACATTGCCTGCCGCTTCCCGGATCTGGGCAACGGTCAGAGTGGGACGGTCGGCATATCCCTTGGAACGCTGGATATGCACCACCTTTACCCGGCTGCCGTACTCGGCCAGTTTGGCCCGCAGTCCGCAGTAGTCCATTTCCCCTTCGTCCGTCAGAGGAATGGGATCAAAATCCACGCCGAAATCCTTCAGGGAACCGTCCCCGGGCTCACCGGTAATGCCGATGACCGCCAGCAGGGTGTCATAGGGAATCCCGGTGAGAGACAGCATCACATCTCCCGGACGGAGCAGACCGAACAGGGCCACCGTAATGGTGTGGGTACCGGAGATCAGCTGGGGCCGCATGAAGCCGGTGTCCCCTCTGAAAATTTTTGCCGCCAGTGCGTCGATCACGTCCCGGCCTCTGTCTCCGTAGCCGTAGCCGGTGGAAGGCGCAAACAGGGACTCGCTGACCTCCGCTGCCCGGAAGCAGTCCAGTACGTGTTCGGTATTGATACGTGCGATTCTGTCGATGTCATAGAAAATATCGGCCATGTCCCGTTCCGCCTGATCGCCAAGCGCACGGATTTTTTCAGATATCTGCATAACTTTGTTGTCCTTTTGGTTTT
>SVSN01000104.1 GCA_015064285.1 Oscillospiraceae bacterium
CATACCGGTAGCGCCTACGATCCCGCAGCGTAATTTCTCTTTCATGTTCATCTGCCTCCTGTCTGCAGTACAGCCGTTTTTCTGCCGGCTGTTTTTTATATTTTCTGTATTTTTATTCCTGTGGTTATTCTATAGTATATCACACCTGCGGCGGAGTGTCAACTTATAAATAACCAAATCTCCGTCAATTCACACTGTCAATTTCAGGACATACTGTATAAAATCCTGTATGACATACGGCATGAATTCTCTTTTTCCGGCAAATGATCCGTCAGGCAGCCGGATCACTCCGGAACATACACACAGGCGCTGTCCCACACGTCGCATCCGGCAGTTCCGCCTCTGGTTTCCACTGTCCGGACGGTACCGTCGGAATCACATCCCAGCACCTGTACTGCATCATATGCATGCGTGCTCTCCGCGGCTTCCGGCGGCAGAGTCACAAGGATTTCCTCCGCCAGCGGCAGAACACCGCAGGGGATCCCGTTGACAAAGATCATGCCGTGGGATGCGGCACCGTCCGCCAGGGCAAGATGCAGTATCAGGGTATCGCCGTTCCGATGGGCATCTGTGATTTCCATGGTCTCCGACGGGCGGTACATCTGCAGAGAAGCGAGCAGGGCCGCCGGAGAGGCAAACTGCGCCGTCATCCATTCCCGTCTGGCTGTGATCCATTTTCGGAACAGGTCGATTTCCTTTTCATAGGAATCCGGATAGTTCCAGCGTTCGTTGTCCCGCACAGCCGCTTCCGTCAGCCGCTTGGCGTAGGTTTCCATATCGGCAATGCAGGCATCCATAGCGTCCGTCACCGTTTTGTCAAACCGTTCCCACAGCAGCAGCGCCATGTAAGGATCGGTGAACAGGGAGCGGGACCAGACCTGTCTTTCGCCGCCGCCGTGTACCCAGCCCTCGGGATTCTGTCCGGCCTCTCCCAGATTTACGTGATTTCCCCCGGCCCAGTCCATGTCCCAGACCGGCCCCCAGACCAGCTTTCCGCCCACATCCAGGGACATAAAGGTGCTCTTGAACAGTATCTCCCCGTTTTTGAAGAATTCATTCACGAACCAGAAATCCGCAAAGGAGTCCATGTCCATCAGGTCGGTGTAATGCCTGCCGTCATCGTTCCGTCTGCCGGGGGCAAAAATGGCGTCTTCAGTGGACTGGAAATAGTTTTTCACAAAACGGAACATATCCCGGCTTTCCGACAGGGTATTGGGGGCGGTCACCATGTACATAACCCCGTTTTTCGTAGTGAATTTCGTGGGTTCATCGTTGTAGGAGTCGTTTTCGATCAGGTAGCCGCCGGAGATATCCGGATTCAGTGCGTCCACATAACTCTGCAGGTCGTGGATTCCGTCGGTGCCCTTTGTCACCCAGGTCAGGTCATAGGTCAGCCGCACCGCCAGCTTTTCTTCTTCCGCTGCAGTCATGCCGTGATCCTTCGCGTACAGGGAAGCCACCGTTTCCGCCGCTTCCTCCCAGTCGAAGATGTCCGTACGTTCTTCGTCGATCCGGATGCTCTCGCACAGCTGGTACAGACCGCAGTATTCGCCGTTGTAGTACAGTTCCACCCACTCGGACTGGCAGTACCACATCCCCAGTCTGCCGGACATTTCGTAGGACAGCACGTTTCTCAGGTTTGTTCTGTCGTACCAGTTGGCCAGCAGAACCCAGTGTTTGTTTTTCCCCATGCCGAACAGGTCGGCTTTGGTGTCCAGCTTCAGCTTGAAGGGTCTTTTTTCCTGATGGGCGGAGGAGTTGCCACGGAGCTTGATGGCGGCGGTACCGCTGTATTCCGTTTTTCCGTCCGGGGTTTCAATGGTGATCACCGCATCCGCCGCAGACGCTTTGTTCAGGCCGTAGTACCCGGTCTGACAATCGATATACATGGTGGGCATGGCGGCTGGCGTGTAGACCAGCTCATCAAAGCCTGCAGCCCGGAGATACACCCGGGTCTGTCCGTCCGGCAGCAGAAACCGGCCTGTGGTGTTCCAGAGGAAATCCGTCCCCCCTGTGGTCATGTTTTCCGTCACCCAGCAGTAGTCCGTGCCCGGGGGATATCCCTCCGCCAGGAGCCAGTTGTCTTTTTTGGAGAGAGAGGTCTCTCTGTCGCTGACAATCCGCAGGGTATAAACCCGGGAAAGATCCGCAGCCGTCACAGTCAGATGGGCATATACGCATCCGTCATCCGGCTGGGTTACCGTCACAGTCTGACCGGTGATCTTCAGGTGCGCCGGTGTGTCGCTGGCCCAGGTGAGCGCCTGCCCTCCTGCTTCTGTCGGAAGGGTGAAGTCAAACTGTACACGCCGGGCGGTATCGCCGGACGCCAGCTGCAGTGTCAGAAAATCCAGCGCAGCGGAAAATACGGCGCTGTCCCAGACCATGGCGGGCATGGCGTACAGACCGTTTTTGACGATCCAGCCCTCCCCCGGCAGCTTCCGCAGGGAAGAGGCGGATTTGGACTGGCCGATGCCTGCGTGATCCCGGCCGGCGGAGTTTATGTACCACACATTTTCCGAAACCAGAGGAACGCTGTCCCCGCCGCAGACGGCTTTGCCTTTTCCTTCCGCCGAACGGGCCTGTCCGATGATGATTACCCGGGAAAGCTCCCCCAGATCCGATGCCCGGATCCGCCCGATCAGTGCGCCTGTCACATCCGTACCGCAGCCGTATACCTGCAGGCCGGTGAAAATATCGGTGATGAAAACGCCCTCATTGGAACAGCCGGTGTCGGTCTGGGTACGGATCTGCCCGATCAGTGCGCCGACGCCCAGGGTACCGGTGCCGTCTTCCACCCGGACACTGCCGGACAGCAGGGCGATATCGTCGATGACGGCGTACCCGGAAACCTGTCCGGCCAGTGCGCCCATGGTATAGTTTTCCCCGAAGCTGCCCCGGATGTCCACCTCTTTCAGAATCAGATTCCGGATCACGGCAGGATCATCCGGATCGTCGGATCCCACACTGCCGAACAGTCCGGCATGGGCTCTGGCGGAAACGGAGAAGTTCATGGTCAGCCCGCGGATGGTGTGGCCTCTGCCGTCAAAGGTGCCGCTGAATACATTGTCGCCGGCAACGATTCCGCAGGCGGAAGCAGCCCCGCCGATGGCATCCATTTCCAACCCGGTCAGATCCAGATCTGCCGTCAGCACATAGTCTCCGTCCATTGGGAAAGCATCCTCCCGGCCGATGGCGGCAAGATCCTCGGCACTGCCAATGGCGATGAAGCCTGCAGGTACAGGAATATTGTCGGGAATGCCGTACAGGGAGGCGGTGTTGTCCGACACCCAGACCACATCGTCCATGGCGGGCAGCGGGGCGGAAAAACGGTTGGCGGGTTCCGCTGTTTCCTCCGGTGCGCACCCGGTAAGCAGCCATACTGCCAGCATGAGGGCGGCCCAGGCCAGGCGTTGTCCTGTTCTTTTCATTCGGTTCCGGCCGGTCATAAGCGGAACTCCTTTCCGTTTATAATATATTAGCCGATTGCAAAACGCCAGTAAAAGGGGAACGGTCGCTTTTTGAAAAAAGCTCCGCAAAAACTTTTAAAATGGTTTTATCTGGATATAGTGACTGCAATTCCATGTGCCACTATATATAGGAATTGCAAAACATCAGAAATAGTAGAGCGAGTTCGCAGGGACCTCTACCCTGCTCACCACAGAGCGTTTTCAAGTGCTGGATTTCGTTTTTTCGGAGTTTTGCAATCGGCTAATAGTATACTCTACCCTTATTGTACCCGATTTTCCCAGCCGTGACAAGGGGGAAAAGATGATTTTTTCCTCAGTCTGACCGCAGGAAAAAGAAAACCATGGCGTTTTCCGTACTCACTTCCGGCGGATGGCTTGACAACCCGGAAACCGGATGCTACAATACTGCTGTAATATATAATAGCTTATGTATGTCATAAAGGATAACATATAATCCATGGAAACTTTCTTTATCTGTCTGGTTGTGGGAATCGCAGCGCAGTTGATTGACGGAACCCTGGGTATGGCCTATGGGGTCAGCTGCTCTACTTTCCTGCGTACCGCCGGGATCAGTTCCGCCATGTCTTCCGCCTGTGTCCATGTGGCGGAGATCTTCACGACCCTGGCCTCCGGGATTTCCCACTTCTCCATGAAGAATGTGAACAAAACTCTGCTGCTCCGGCTGGCGGTTCCCGGGGTAATCGGCGGTGCCGTCGGGGCATACCTGCTGACAAACGCGGACGATTCCGTGATCTCCCCCGTCATCAGTGCCTATCTGGTGGTGATGGGGATTGTCATCGTTTCAAAAATGTTCCGGAAAAACGATCCGGAGCGGGAAAAGAAGATCGGCTTCTGGGTCTGTCCCCTGGCCATGATCGGCGGCTTTTCCGATTCTCTTGGCGGCGGCGGATGGGGGCCTGTGGTGACTTCCACGCTGGTGGCGGCCAACCACGATATCCGCAAAACCATCGGTTCCGTCAACACGGCGGAATTTTTCGTCACACTGGGGGAAAGCGTGGTGTTTCTTCTGACCCTGCCGGACCTGAGCCAGTTCCTGCCGTCCATTGCAGGACTGATTGCCGGCGGTGTCATTGCGGCGCCCCTGGGGGCGGTACTGTGCCGGAAACTGCCTGTGAAACCGCTTCTCGGAATTGTGGGCGGTGTGATCATTCTGATCAACGGGTCGAAGCTGATTTCCGCTTTGTTTTAGAGTTGATCGGATCAACGGGTGGAAGCTGATATCTGCATTGCTGTAACGAAAAAATGGTTATTTTGAAAAGGCAATTCTGCGGGAAAAATACAGGAAAAATGTGAAGAATTTGCTTTCTTCTTTCCGAAGTCGCTTGACAGAACGGAAGAATTGTGGTATACTTTGGTAAACGTCTATTTGGACGAGAGGAAAAATTAAATAATTATTATTTAATGGAGGAAGACTCAAATGAAAAAGTTTCTCGCGCTGTGCCTGGCCGCTGTAATGGCTCTGGCATCTGCATCCATGATCGCCGCTGATGACGGCATCATGCTCATCTCTGAAGCTCCTGCTGTAGCTGAAGAAGTTGTCGTTACCGGCGTTAAGGCTCCCGCAACTGCTCCCCTGTTCGGTCTGCTGAGAACCGTTAAGGTTAACGTTGAAGCTACCGAAGGCGGTAAGGTAAGTGTTCCCTCTAAGTTTGTGGCAGCTCTGACCTCTACCCGCTCCTTTACCGTTACCCCCGATGAAAGCTACGAAGTTGCTGACATCATCGTAAACGGCGTAAGCTACGGCCCCGCTTACAAGGTTGTTCTGAAGAACATCGCTACCAACCTGGACGTTCAGGTTGTATTCCAGCAGAAGCTGGTGGAAGTATTCACTTCCGTTTACGCTGAAACCTTTGACGGCGAAACCAAGTGGACTGTTGGCGGTCACATGGAAAGCGCAACCGTTGCTGACGGCGTTCTGAACGCTGTATCCATCGGCGGCGACCCCAACATCAACCATCCCGAAGCATTCGGTCTGAACTGTGATGACATCGATGCTATCCGCATCAAGTTCACCAACAACACCGAAAACACTGCATTCCAGATCTTCTTCACCAACGAAGCTAACCCCGGTTACAGCGAAGCTGGTTCCTTCAGAGCTACCTCCGTTGTTGGCGAAAACGAACTGGTTATCTACACTGCAGGCAACGAACTGTGGACCGGTACTCTGGCCAACATGCGTATCGACCTGTCCAACGGCGCAGGTTCCTATGTTGTTGACTCCATCTCCTTCGACACCGTTACCATGGAAGTTGTAAAGTAATTCGGACTCCGCATCGAATACATACGAACTGAAATAAGCAAACAGAGCATGATCGGTTTCCGGCGTGCTCTGTTTTTGCATATGCAGCCATCATCAGAAAAGCCGCAGGCCGGCAGACAGGAGTGTATTATGGATATCACGAAATTTTATGCGATGCCCGGAGAAGGGCCTCTGGACGAAATCAAGTATCACGGCGGTTTCTTTGGGATTTTCCGGGAAGTTGCCTGTATCGGCGACAGCCTTTCCTCCGGGGAAATGGAATCGCTGGACACGGAAGGAAACCGTGGCTATCACGACTATTTTGAATATTCCTGGGGGCAGTACATGGCCAGAGCGGCCGGTGTTACAGTACACAACTTCTCCAGAGGCGGTATGACTGCCAGCGAGTATATAAATTCCTTCGGGGAAGCAAAAGGATTCTGGGATCCGGCGCTGGCGGCACAGGCATACATCCTTGCCCTGGGCGTGAACGATGTGCTTAACCGCGGTCAGGCGCTGGGCACTGTTGACGATGTAGACATGGACGTGACAGAAGGGCCCATCCCGGACACCTTTGCAGGTTACTATGGCCGGGTACTGGCCAAATACAGAGCCATTTCTCCCAAGGCACGGTTTTTCCTGATGACCATGCCACAGAGCGAAACGGACGATCCCCGCAAGACGGCTCATGCGGCGCTGCTGCATCAGATTGCTGAGAAGTATCCTTTTGTCTATGTCATCGACCTGACCCGCCATGCTCCCCGCCACGATGCCCGGTTCCGCCGCCATTTCTATATGGGCGGTCACCTCAACGCGGCAGGTTATCAGCTTACCGCATGGCAGGTCATGACCTACATCGACTGGATCATTCGTCAGTATCCCGAAGATTTCACCCAGGTTGCCTTTATTGGGCGCGGCGGGGTGCATCACTGCGGGCACAAGTGGTAAGGCTGCCTGTGTGGGTGGGGCTTTATTTCAAAAAGCGACCGCCTCCCCTCCCAAACATTCTGCACCAACAAAACCGCTGTAAAAAGAAAAAGCCCCCACCAAAAGGCGAGGGCAGGAAAGCAATCAGTGAATGATGGTGGGATGACCGTGGAGGGCCGGCAGGGGATGAGGACGAACCACTTCGCCGCCGGATTCGTAGGAATCGATGCAGGCAAAGATGTATTCCATGGTAGCCAGCGCGTCACGGCCGGAGGAACGGAGGTGTTCCTTGGGAACTTCGTTCACCAGGTCTTCATAGAAGGCGTTGATCCGGATCGGGAAGGTGGCGCCGAAGTCGGTCACACCGGTGTTCATGATTTCGGGATCCTTGCCGTTTTCCCAGTAGGTCAGCTTTTCTACGCAGTTTTCAATGCAGAAGGTGCCGCGGGTGCCGGCCAGTTCATAGGACCACCAGCCGCCCAGACCGAACATGGCGTCCCCTCTCTGGGACAGCATATAGCCAACACAGCCGTTCTGGAACTTGATGTTCACGGAAG
>SVSN01000105.1 GCA_015064285.1 Oscillospiraceae bacterium
GGGAAACGCGGCTTTTTTGAAAAAAAGCCTGGCAAAAAACTTTAAACATGGGTATTTGCAGGATATAGTTACTGCAATTCCATGTGCCACTAAATATTGTATATCCAAGACACAAGAAATAGTGAAGTGAGCTCGCAGGTACCAAGCCTGCTCGCCGTAGCCGGTTTCCGATTGCATGATATAGTTAATCATCGGTTACGTAAGAGGTACTGAACAACTGCAACAAGGAGGTTTGTCATGAAAAAATTCGCTTCATCCATGCGATTCCGGATTGTGCTCTGCGCTGTGTTTATGATACTGTTCATCGTCATACCGTCCGTGGTTGTCCGTACTACCACCAGCAACGGGACGGGGGCCGGCGTGTTCGTGCTCACGATGTTCTGCGGCCTGCCGGTTTCTTCCCTGCTCTGCGGCATTCTGGCCGCCCCCGATCCCCGGAAGTTGTGGGTACTGCCCGCACTGCCTTCGGTGCTGTATTTTCTGCTGTTCCCGTTCCTCGCGGACGGGTATCTGCCCTACCGGCTGGCGCAGTTTGCCGGACTGATAATCGGGTATGCCGCCTTTGCGGTTGCCATAGATGTTATACGGAAAATCCGAAATCGTAAAGAATAAGCCCCACCGCAACCACAAAAAAACAAAAATCAAGCACTCAAAAACCGGCTGCGGCGGACAGGGTAGAGGTCCCTGGCCGCTCACTCCACTACTTCTCATGTCTTGGACTTCTATATCACTGTGCAAATGGAATTGCAGTCACTATACCCTGTCCCAAATCATTTTTAAAGTTTTTTGCCAGGCTTTTTTTCAAAAAAGCCGCGTTTCCCCTTACACTAACCCTCTGCAATCCCCCAAAAAACACCCCCCAAGGAGGAAAAAATTATGCGTTATATCGTCGTAGATTCTGCGGAATTCACCTATCCGGATCAGATGACCTACCCTACCGCCGCTGCTGCCGTCACTGTGGATGCGCCCAGAGGTGGTATGGCGGCCTTCCAGATTCTGCTGGACGGACTGGCTGTGGATCACGTAAAGGAAAACTGGCTGCCGGAGGCTGTTTACAATGACCCGGCTGTACAGGAACAGGCCAAGACCGGCTTCCCCCGGATGGGCGGCGTAACGGTCAAAACCGACCTGACCCTGCCCGTGGAATGGTACACGCTGGTACCTGTCACCGTAGAGCGGAACCACGGTCTGGAGCCGGACAACTTCAAGCCCCATTTCCCGGAACGGATCGCCCCCTATCGGGTATACGACTGCTTCCGCCCCTTTGACGGCACACTGGATGTAGGCG
Source organism: Oscillospiraceae bacterium (assembly GCA_015064285.1). Taxonomy (GTDB): domain Bacteria; phylum Bacillota; class Clostridia; order Oscillospirales; family CAG-272; genus UMGS1696. The sequence continues at coordinate 1,289 of SVSN01000105.1, forward strand.
TGGGCGACGGCAGAAAGCCCGACACAGCCATCGGCGGTCTGTACGGTGCCATTGCGGTTCCGGCGGACGCAGAACCCGGGGAATATAAAGCGGAAATCACTATCACGGCAGGCGAAACCACCCTGAATGTTCCCCTGACCCTGACCGTTTACAAGGCCGTCCTGCCGGAAGAAAGCCTGATCATCATCCAGGGCTACAGCGTGGGCGCCGTTTCCAAGTACCACAACGCCCCCATCGGCACGGATGCCTTCACCGCACTGGACACCGCCTATATCAAGGCCCTGCGCCGGATGCGGCAGAACATGATGTACACCGGCGGCGTGCGGGTAACGGAACTGGGCGACAACAAGTACGAATTTGATTTCTCCGCCATGGAAGAAACCATGCGGCGGCAGCTTGGTCAGGGCATGAAGCTGTTCAACGGCCCTTCCGTTGGCTGGCGGCAGAGCTGGTCGGCTTCCACCATTCTGGTCAACGGTAAGATCCCCTCCATGAGCTATGAAGGCTACTGCTACCTGTCCCAGTATCTGCCGGCACTCCACGATATGCTGGAAAAGAACGGCTGGCTGGACAAGTTCGTGATGGGCGTGGCGGACGAACCCAATGATGCCAACTGTACCGAATTCCGTGCCCTGTGCGGCCTGATCCGGAAGATCGTGCCGGATATCCGCCTGATTGACGCCATGTCCTACGGCAACCTCCACGGCGCACTGGATATCTGGGTACCCCTGAACGCAGAATACGACCGTCACCAGACCGAAATGGAAACCCTCCGGGCAAATGGGGATGAAATCTGGCACTACGTCTGCTGCGGCCCCCGGTACGGCGAATACATCAACCGGTTTATGGACTATCCCCTGCTGGCAACCCGCTACCTGTTCTGGGGCAACTACCGTCACAATCTGACCGGCTACCTCCACTGGGCGGCCAACTGCTACCAGCCCGGCCAGGATCCCTTCCGTCTGAACTGTCCCGAACACCATAACACCGACTCGGTATGCTTCCTGCCCTCCGGCGACACCCACCTGCTCTATCCCGGGGAAGACGGTCCCTGGCTGTCTGCCCGCGGAGAAGCCCAGAGAGAAAGCGCGGAAGAATACGAAATGCTCCGGGCGCTGGCGGCAAAGGACAAGGCAAAAGCCGATGCCATCTGTGCAAAGGTATTCCGTTCCTTCCGGGACGTGGAATATGACGTAGCGGCCTTCCGTGCGGTAAGACGGGAACTGCTGGAAGCACTGAGTGAATAAAACAGACTATACGAACATAAGGAGATACAGTTATGGCAAAGATTATCCTGTTTGACGGCACCGACCTGTCCGGGTTCACCAAGCGCGACGGCAGCCCGGCAGAATGGGAAGTAAAAGACGGCGTAATGACCGTAACCCATCACGATATCGTTTCCAGAGAAGTGTACGGGGATGCCCACATTCATGTGGAATGGATGGAGCCGGATATGCCGGAAGCCACCGGCCAGTGGAAGGGCAACAGCGGCGTGTACATCCAGGGCTGCTATGAACTGCAGGTTCTGGACTCCTGGGGCATCGAGCCGCCCAGAGACAACGACTGCGGCGGGATTTACAGTATCTGCGCGCCCCGGGTCAACTCCTGCAAGCCTCCGCTGGAATGGCAGACCTACGATATTTACCTCCGTGCAGCCCGGATGGACGGCGATACTGTAGTCGAACCCGCCATCGTGACCATCCTCCAGAACGGTCAGGTGATCCACAACAACCAGATCCTCCCCCATCACACCCCCGGCGGCGTTTACAGCAAGGTCGTTGCCGAAGGCCCCCTGATGCTGCAGGATCACGGCAATCCCGTTTCCTTCCGGAACATCTGGATCGAAAAACTCTGATCTCTTCCCTGCCCCTTGCCCTTCTCCGGGTGGGGGGCTTTTTTCTGTCAAAAAGAAAAACAGGGCAGCTGCGCTTGTCAGCCACCCTGTCAGTTACAGGTTACGGGAACAGAATGATCAGGAACTGGGACACCAGAACCACCGCGATCAGGGCGATCGGATAGGTAGCCGCATAGGCAGCCGCCACATCTTCCGTCTTTGCCACGTTGATGAGCGTGCCCAGTGCAGGGGTGGAGGTCATACCGCCTGTGATGGAGCCCAGATTGTTCAGCAGGCTCAGCTTCAGCACATACTTGGCGAAGAAGAAGCCAATGAACATGGGGAATACGGTCATGAAGATACCGTACACGAAATACATGATATCAAAGTTGGCAACGAAGTCTGCGCCGCCGGGGATACCGGCCCCTACCAGGAACAGTACCAGACCCAGTTCCCGGAACAGCTTCAGGGTGTGCTGGTCGGGCATCATGTTCAGCTTGCCGATTCTGCCGAAGTGACCCAGGATCAGCGCAACCAGCAGACAGCCGCCGGTGGTGGTCAGGGAGAAGCAGGTGCCGTCCAGACCGTCAGCAGACAGGGGAATCTTGATCTTGCCCACAAAGTTGCCCAGTACAGCGGCCAGTGCGAACACACCAAAACCGTGGTCGTCCAGCTTGAGAAGAGCACCGGCAAAGGGCTTTTTCCCTTCAGCCTTTTCTTCCTTAATGACCAGCCTGGAGCGTTCCAGATCCATATCCGCTTTCATAAGCTTGGGAACCAGCTGTACGAACAGAACCACGCCGATTACGCCGAAAATGTAAGCGATGCCGTGACCAACGGAAACCAGACTGGTCAGAGACGGGTCAACGGTTGCCTTTGCCGCAGAGAAAGCGGGGGTAGAGGTCAGGGAGCCGGAGAGAAGCCCCACAATCATGGCTGTGAAGCCGGCAGAGGTTTCAATGGAAGAGCCGAAGCCGATCACCTTACCCATGCAGATGCAGATCACAGCGGCAATACCGCCTGCCAGAATGACGATCAGCCCCAGCAGAACATAGGATTTGAAGTTTTTCTTCATGTTCCCGAAGAACTTGGGTCCTGCGATAAAGCCAACAGAGGTTACAAACAGGATCAGCCCAAGATTTTCTACAACTTCCAGTGCTTTTTCCAGGAAATTCACCGTCTCGGTTTCTCCCTTGATGACCATCTGGGCTTCCAGAGGGCCGATCAGGAGTGCGCCGAACAGCAGTGCTACTACAAACACGCCGGCGTCTCCCAGAGAAACGCCTTTAATGGTAATCCGTCCCAGCGCATATCCGACAAACAGAATGCCGAAAATGCAGAACATCAGGAAGGAAATACCGCTTACGGAAATAAATCCGCCGAAAAGATTCATGTCTTATTTACCTCTTGATGCAAATTACTTATCCAGCTCTGTCACACTGCGTCTGTAGTCGGGCAGCAGCTTGGGAGATACGGCGTCGGTCACGATACCGGCTTCTTCTCTTTCCTTATCGAAAGCGGCGATATGTGCCAGAGACAGGGTGCCGACTGTGGTTTCCTTTGCCTTGGCGGCAGCGTTCTGACCGGCGTTCCGGCCGAATACGATGATATCCAGCAGGGAGTTGCCCATCAGTCTGTTTCTGCCGTGGATACCGCCGACGGCTTCGCCTGCCACGTACAGGTTTTCCACCTGGGTGGTCATGCCGTTCTGGGAAATGTCCAGACCGCCGTTCTGGTAATGGAGGGTGGGGTACACCAGAATGGGTTCCTTACGGATGTCGATGCCGTACTTGCCGAACATACGCATCATGGCGGGGATCCGCTTTTCGATGGTGCCTTCGCCGCCGATTTTTTCGATCATGGGAGTATCCAGCCACACACCCAGACCTGCGCCGGTGTCCACACCGTTTTCACGGGTTGTGCATTCCCGGATGATGGAAGCGGCGGATACGTCACGGGTTTCCAGGGGGTGCATGAACACCTTGCCGTCCCGGTTCACCAGCTTGGCGCCCAGGGAACGAACCTTTTCGGTTACCAGCGCACCGAAGATCTGTTCCGGGAACGCAGCACCGGTGGGGTGATACTGGAGTGTTTCCGCATACAGCAGCTTGGCACCGGCTCTGTAGCCCAGTACCAGACCGTCTGCGGTGGCACCGTAGTGGTTGGAGGTGGGGAAGCCCTGGTAGTGCATACGGCCCGCACCGCCGGTAGCGATGATGACGGTCTTGGCCTTTGCCACCATCAGATCGCCGGTTTCCATGTTCAGCAGAACCGCACCGGCTGCCTTGCCGTTTTCGTCCAGAATCAGTTCGATGGCGGAGGTGAAGTCCACTACCGGAATGCCCCTGTTCAGCACTTCGTCACGGAGGGTACGCATGATTTCCGCACCGGAATAGTCCTTGCAGGCGTGCATTCTCTTCCGGGAGGTACCGCCGCCGTGGGTGGTAACCATAGTACCGTCGGGCATCTTATCAAATTCCACGCCCAGCTTGTTCAGCCACTGGATGGCTTCGGGGGCATCGTTTACCAGCTTATACAGCAGTTCGGGCTTGGCAGCATAGTGGCCGCCGCCGAATGCGTCGATATAGTGGATGGCGGGAGAGTCGTTGGGCTTGTCGGCTGCCTGGATGCCGCCTTCCGCCATCATGGTGTTGGCATCGCCCATACGGAGCTTGGTGACGATCATAACGGATGCGCCTGCTTCATGGGCTTCGATGGCCGCAGAAGTACCGGCACCGCCGCCGCCGATGATCAGAACGTCCACGTCATATGCGGGCGCGGTCAGATCCACGTCGTCTGCCTGGATCCGGCTGTGAGCCTGCAGCATGGCGGCCAGTTCCTTCGGCACTTTTTCGCCCTTGTTGGGGCCGATCTGCAGAATTTCAAATTCGTCCTGCTTGTAGTCCGGATGGTATGCGGCCAGCAGGTCTTCTTTTTCCTTTGCGGTCATGCGGGCAGGTTCGTAAGCAATATTCGCTTCTCTTGCTTCTTCCACTGCCTTCAGGGATTTCTGAAACTGTTCAGCGTACATACTTGTTGCGTAAATATTGATTAACGGAACTGTTTGTTAAGGGGAAACGCGGCTTTTTTGAAAAAAAGCCTGGCAAAAAACTTTAAATATGGGGTTGGACAGGATACAGTCTCTGCAATTCTATCTGCACAGTGAATTGGTAGATTCAAAGCATCAGGAATAGTAGAGCGAGCTCGCAGGCACCGCACCTGCTCGCCACAGATCGTTTCCAGCTGCATATTTTCCATTCTTTGAAAATTGTTTCCGATTGCGGGATACAGTCAGCTAATCAGTGTTTACTTACCTCCTGTCCTTATTTTTCGATTTCTCTGTTGTTGTACAGTTCCTTCATTTCTTCGATCGGCTTGCCCATCAGGTTCTGCAGCAGCTCTTCGAAGGTACCGTCCTTGATTTCTTTGACACGGTCGTTCAGGTGGGCGGTTTCGGGGGCCAGATACTTGCCGTTCAGACGGCGGGCCAGCATAGCCACCTGGGGATGGGAGATCCCGGCAGGGCAGCGGGAGGAACATACGCCGCACATGACGCAGTCGAAGGATTCCTCGGCGCACTTTTCAAACTCGCCTCTCTGGGCGTAGGCGATGTATTGCATGACGTTCAGCCCCTGGGTACAGGACTTGGTGCAGGCGTTGCAGCCGACGCAGGCGTAAATTTCGGGATACAGCTGCATCATCACCATATCGGTGGGCTTCACCTTTTCGATATCGAAGACCTGCTTTACCAGCGGGAAGAACGGCAGGGTGGCGATGTACATACCTTCTTCCACCTTGGTCTGGCAGGCAAGGCACACCTTCAGTTCTCTGTCACCCTGGATGCGGTAGATGGTGGCACAGGCACCGCAGAACCCGTTCCGGCAGCCGCAGCCTCTGACCAGCTGATACCCGGCATATTCCATGGCACGCATAATGGTCAGGTTTTCCGGTACAGAATACTTCTTACCGAACAGGAATATATT
>SVSN01000106.1 GCA_015064285.1 Oscillospiraceae bacterium
CAGGAAAAACCTATACGGAACTGCTGAATGCTGTCAGAATGGAAAAAGCCTGTCAGATGCTGGTGCAGACAGAACTGCCTGCCGGGGAGATCGCAGTGACCATCGGGTATGGTACTGTCAAGCATTTTTACCGTGTGTTCCGTGAAATGATCGGTATGACTCCGCAGCAGTACCGGAAAAGCCACACTTGTGAACTATAAATGACAAAAGAGCCATCCTGCGGGATAGCTCTTTTTTTCTGCAGATACCTATTACCAACCGAATTTTTCGTAATTGGGTTCCACGACAGTTTTGTTGTAGTCGTTGCCGCCGGGGAAGTTGGCGCTCTTGAGAATACCGGGAGTGATGCCCTTGGCCAGCAGATTTTCTACCACACAGGCGGTGATGTTCCACATGATGTAGTCGGAGGCAATTCCGGAAGCTGCTGCAAAACGGGCTTCGATGCCTTCCACTTCCAGCATGGCTTCTGCGGCAGGTGCGCAGTTGTCCACAGCCAGCGTTACAAATTCATACAGCTTTTTGCCGGAGGGATGTACAGGATCCACCTGGGTGGCGTAGGTCATGCTGGTAAAAGCGATGACAGTAATGCCCCGTTCCATGGCTTCCCATGCCATATCCACAACGTGCTGGGTTCTGCCGGATACGGAGCTTACCACCAGCACATCCCCGGCCTTCAGGGAATCCCAGTGTTCTTCCTTCTTGAACTGCTTGTAGAAGATGGGGCCGCCGCCCCGGTAGATAAAGTCCATCTGGATGCTGTGGCAGATTTCCGCCAGATAGATTTTGCCGCCGTTTGCCACGCTGTCAGCAATGATCTGACCGGCCTTCTGAATGGTTTCTGTCTGGGTATCGCGAACTTTTGCCAGCAGTTCTTCCACTGCCTGCTGATATCTGTGCATTAACATGGTTGATTTCTCCTTATATCTGTGATAGAATAAAGTAAAAACAGAAGGAATTATTTTCCACGGACGGCAAACCGGAATTCCGGATACAGTTCCGTCAGTCTTGCTTTGTCGGCACGGTCGAATTTCCCGTGTATCTGCCGCCAGTGCCGGATCATAACACCCAGAATCGGCTCGAATTCCGGTACAAACAGCGGCCGGTCGGCACTTTGTTCTTTGATGATGCCGGAGAAAGTGTCAAACAGTTTTCTGTGTCCCCGCCACACACTGCCGGAAATGGTCATGGGCAGTTCGTCCGGTACAGAATGCTTCCGGATCATGGAAACCATCATGGTGCCCAGCATCCGTCCGGTTTCTTCCAGAATATGAAGAGCCACAGGATCTCCTCTGTCGGCGGCTTCCGTGGCGAGAGGGGCACAGGAGGCCACACAGGCGCTGGGAGAATAGTCGTGCCGTCCGTAAATGGAGAAAATGGCACCGTTCAGCTGTTTGCGGGTGGCTTCCGGCGTGTCTTTGGCAAAGCCGAAATGCCGGCAAACCAGCTCCGTCAGCAGGGTTTCTTCTCCCCAGCCTTCGTAATCCCGGATGGCGGCGTTCAGAATTTCCCTTCCCATCCAGTATCCGCTGCCGGTATCGGAAACAGCAGCACCATATGCACCTGCATAACAGTTTCTGCCGTTATACCGTCCGAACATGGTGGCGCCTGTGCCGGAAAGAGCCAGCAGACCATCGCCGAAGATTTCCGCCGCATTCAGTCCCGCTTCCATTTCGCCGCAGTGATCCGTATGCCGGATGATACACTTTTCCCGGAGCCGTTCATAGAATGTGGAATCCACAAGCCCCGTGATGCCATCCAGTACACCGCCCTTGTCCAGCTCCAGACGGGCAAGAAGCGTATCCATATTCCGGCGCACCAGTTCGGGCGGGGTGGTATTGTCCCGGAAGCTGCCCACACGGGCGATCCGGATGGGTTCGAAATCTTCATTATATAATACGGCGAGTACCTTTGTCCCGCCGGAGTCCACGGCTAAGTATTGTTTCATAGGCATTACATATAGAAGATATTATCCTTGTATTCCTCAAAGATCCGGGCATTGTGCTCGTCCCCGCCGTCAATATTGGCGCTCATAAATACAGGAGGCACGATGCCGTCTGCGATCATTTTTTCCACCGCTTCAATCACCATGGCATTGAGCAGCGCTGTCCCTACCGCAGTGGAGGTGGGACCGATCTTTTCCGGCAGACCTTTCAGCGATACGGCGGCGTCACCCTTTTCTCCGCAGTTGTCAATCACCAGGTCGCAGACTTCAAACAGTCGCTTGCCGGAGGGATGACGGGAGGTTACTGCTTTGGAATAGTCCAGATTGGTGATGCAGATGGTGTAGATACCGGCGGCTTTCGCTTCGATGGCCATTTCCACCGGCACGGTATTTCTGCCGGATACGGAATGGATCAGCAGAACATCTCCGGCAGATACATGGTTCTGCGTCAGAATGGTCTTACCCAGTCCCGGTACCCGTTCCAGAGAACTGGTCATGGTGATGGGTCTGGTGTTCAGCATAAAGCCGGGGAAAAAGATGGGATTGACAACGGCCAGCCCGCCGGTCCGGTAGAACACTTCTTCCGCCAGAATACCTGCATGGGAGCAGCCGAAGACAAATACATTTTTCTTCTGTTCGATGGTTTCGGCAATTTTATGGGAAGCCGCCAGAATCGTGTCTTTCTGGGTACTCCATGCTTTTTCGATGCATTCGGTTACAATGCTGATATAGGTTTCGCCCTGCATAATATGACTCCTTTTCAATCGTTCCGACAGCCGGAATGGTTATTACCATTATAACGGATTTCCCGGGTCGATGCAAGAACTTTGCTTGAATTTTTCCCCGGATCCCGTACCTGTTTCACCTGTTTTTTGCAGCAGTTTAGCAATACTGCACAGTTTTTATCTGCAAAAACAATAATTTTTAACAAATTTTATATTCAAAATACAGGAACTTTTTGCGTTCTCTGTCGTCTAATACTCCAGAAACCACGGAACAGTGCATAAAACCACTTTCCGCAAAACAAAATATATTTTATCTCGAAAGGATAACAACCATGAAAAAGAGAATTTTTGCCCTGATCGCTGCCCTGACCCTGACCTTTACCGCTATGACTGCCTGCGGCAAGGAAGAAGCTACTGAAGAAACCGCTCCCGCAGAAGGTCTGCCTACCGTTGAAGATGTTATGTCCTTCATCGAAAACGATGTTTACCCCAATGCACAGGATTTCATTCCCATGATGACCATGAGCATCGAAGTGGATCTGACCGACGCTGACTCTGTTGCATACTACACCGGTCTGACCGACACCACCGGCATTGACAATATCGTTGTGAACGAATCCGGCGTAGGTTCCTTTGCTTACTCCTTCATTTACGTAATGACCGACGGCACCAACACCGCTGAAATCCAGACCAAGCTGGGCGAATCCGTTGACCCCATCAAGTGGGTTTGCGTACAGGCCGACAAGATTGCTTCTGTACAGCTGGACAGCGACATCGTACTGATCATGGGCGCTCCCGAACAGGTTGACGCCATCATGGGTGCCGTTACCACCGCTGCTGCCGACAAGTTCGTTACCGTTGGTGACGTTGTAAACGTACTGGGCTAATTCGAAAAACAACATTTCCGCATCATTCTGACAGGAGGAATGTAAGAATAAGAGATCCGGTGCAGGGAGCAGATGCTTCTGCTGTCTGATCTCTTATTTCTTATTTGAATACGCGTGGTTTTTTCAGGAATTCCGTTTCTTTACTTTTTCCTGCCGCCGCTTCTGGGGCTGTACTTTCTGATTCCCGGGAAATTTTCCTGGGGAATCCGGGTAAAGAATCTGCTGCTGCTGGTCTTTTCCCTGGTGTTTTATGCCGCCGGGGAACCGAAGTATATCTGGCTTATGCTGGGATCCATACTGGCAGCCTATGTATTCGCGCTGCTGATTGACAGAGTTTCCAAGGGTCGTGGAATCCTGCTGGCTGTATCCATAGGGATTTCACTGATTCCCCTGCTGTTCTATAAGTACGCCGGCTTCTTTACCGAAAACATCAACGCCATCTTCGGTACTTCCATTCCCGTTCTGCGGCTGAGCCTGCCCATTGGGATTTCCTTCTATACCTTCCAGCTGGTCAGCTATCTGGCGGATGTGTACAGAAGACGGGTGCCGGCCCAGAAAAATCCCCTGTCTCTGGCGCTGTATGTGTCCTTCTTCCCCCAGCTGATCGCCGGACCTATTGTACGGTATTCCGATATCAACGAAATGCTGGATCACCGTACCCATTCCTTTGAGGATTTTTCTGCAGGTGCATGGCGGTTCACCATGGGGCTTGCCAAGAAGATTCTGCTGGCCAACACACTGGGCGAGCTTTGTGACCTGTACAGAAACAGCGCCGACCAGACCATGCTCTTCACCTGGATTTATGCCATTGCCATCTGCTGTCAGATTTACTTTGACTTCTCCGGGTATTCCGATATGGCAATCGGGCTTGGACGGATCTTCGGTTTCCATTTTATCGAAAACTTCAATTACCCCTATATGTCCAAAGGCCCTGCCGAATTCTGGCGCCGCTGGCATATTTCCCTGGGTTCCTGGTTCCGTGATTATGTGTACATTCCCATGGGCGGCAACCGTGTTTCCCTCTCCCGCTGGATGTTCAACATTCTGACCGTATGGTTCCTGACCGGGTTCTGGCATGGTGCGGGCTGGACATTTATTGGCTGGGGGCTGTATTTTGCCGTATTCCTGGTGGCGGAAAAGTTTGCAAAGCCTGTAATTGACAAAACTCCCGATGCAGTTCGCCGGGTTGTGACGCTCTTCATCGTCATGATCAGCTTTATCCTCTTTGACGCAGCCAATATAACCGAATTTGCACGGAATGTGGGGAACCTGTTCAACTTCGGTAATCTGGTAAATGCCGAAACCCTCTATTATCTGCGTTCCTATGCAGTACTGCTGGTACTGGCTGTCATCGGGTGTACCGATTTTCCAAAACGCGGTGCCAAGTGGCTGGCTGAAAAATCCCCCGCTGCTGCCGTGATACAGGCTGCGGTGCCTGCTGTCATGACCGTTCTGCTGCTTGTATGTACAGCATATCTGGTAGACGGTTCCTTCAACCCGTTCTTATACTTCCGATTCTGAGAAAGGAGAAAGTATTATGTCAAACAAAAGAATCACTTCTGTTGTGTCCACTGTGCTGTTCTCCGCGATCGTTGGCGGGTTCTTTCTCGGCCACGTTCTTTCCCCGGACGGAGAGTTTACCACCTCAGAACGGCGCAGACTGGCACAGTTTCCGGATATTTCCGCCAGTGCCATCCAGAGCGGTGCCTTCATGACCAATTTTGAAAAGTACTCTCTGGATCAGTTTCCTCTACGGGACACATTCCGTACACTGAAAGCACTCTGTGCCTACAATGTGTTTGCACAGAAAGACAACAATGATATTTACTCTGCTGACGGATATCTGGCAAAAATTGAGTATCCCATGAAAGAGAATCAGATCACCGAGGCAGCAGGTAAGTTCAACAAGATATACGATACGCTGCTGTCTGACAGCAATGTCTATTTCGCCATGGTGCCGGACAAGAACTATTTTCTGGCGGAAGAACACGGTTATCTCCGGCTGGACTATGACCGGCTGCAGAATCTGTTCTATGAAAATCTGTCTCCGGAATTCCAGGTAATCGATATCTTTGACACCCTGACCATTGAAGATTACTACCACACCGACACCCACTGGGATCAGGCAAAACTGCAGGATACGGTGGACAGAATCGCAGGGGAGATGGGCATTGCGGATCGGCTGAACTGGAACTACACGGAAAACACCATTGAGAGTTTCTATGGTGTTTATGCAGGGCAGTCTGCTCTGCCTGTGGATCCGGACACACTCACCTATCTGACCAGCGATATTCTGGACGGCTGTACCGTAACCAATCTGGAAACAGGTGCCACCACCGTATACAATCTGGACAAGCTGACCGATGGTTCTTCCATGGACAATTATGATATCTTCCTGGACGGTCCGGCTGCGCTGATCACCATCGAGAATCCTGCTGCCTCTGCCGACCGGGAACTGATCCTCTTCCGGGATTCCTTCGGCTCCAGCATCGCGCCGCTGTTTGTGGAAGCGTATGCCAAAGTCACTCTGATCGACCTGCGGTATCTGGCTTCGGATTATCTGAGCGAATATGTAACCTTCGGGGATGCTGATGTACTGTTTCTCTACAGCACAACCATCCTGAACACCAGCGAAATGCTGAAAGTAAAATAACAAACGCAAAAAAGACCTCCTTATGCCGTGAAAAAATCCGGCACAGGGAGGTTCTTTTGTATGTAATTCTTCAGTTGCCTGTTTTCAGCACACGGTTCCAGTCAAACAGTTCTCCAGGATCTGTTTTGTCCGGCGAATAGGCATTGTGTCCGATGATATGTGCTTCATCACAGGGAATATCATACCGGCTGCACAGGTCTTCTACCAGCCGGGAGAGCGCATCGTACTGTTCTTCCGTAAAGCCGATCAGCGATGGATCCAGTGTCAGATAGGATTCCTCCGGCAGGTATTTTTCCATGTCCGCAGCAGAGCCGATAGCCGCCAGTTCGATACCGATGGCGTAATGGTTCATGTTGTCGTCATACTTAGGATCGTCCCCAAAGGTACCGTATCCGGCATGCCATGCCACACGATCCTCCGGCAGATAGCAGTATACCGTTCCGTCCCGCTGGATCAGATAGTGAATACTGATCTCGCTGCCCTCTGTAAACAGTTCCCGCACATTTGCTTCCCCATAGGGATCCTCCCGATGTTCCACCACAGCGCTTGTGAAATGGATCATGACAAATTCCGGATCGTATTTCCGTTCCCATGAATAGTCTTCCAGAGGACTTAAAAAATCCATCACGGCTTCTGTATATACCGTGACCGGCGTATCCGGCAGAGATACGATTCCCGCATCCGGGTTCT
>SVSN01000107.1 GCA_015064285.1 Oscillospiraceae bacterium
TACCGTGATGTGTCCAGCCGGGATGGCGCAACACCGAAGTACCGTTTGAACAGTCTGGAAAAATAACTGTAATTGGTAAAACCCAGCGATTCCGCTATTTCCGGGAGCGACATGTCATGCTTTTGAATCATTTCCGCAGCCAGCTGCATTTTCTGCTTGTTGATGTAATCTGTAACGGTCCTGCCGGTTTCTTTCTTGAATATCTGTGCCGCATATTCCCGGGATATGTGTGCGGCTTTCGCCAGTTCGGACAGTGTCATCGGCTCGGAGATGCGTTTGTGGATGATCTGCAGCATCAGAGAAACATGGGGATTTCTGCTTTGCTGCTGCTGACGGTTCATCAGTTCATACAAGATGAAATTGGTCAGACAGGCCAGTTGTTCCCGGGCATGATCTGCAGGGAGCAGAAAGGGATGGGGATAGGCGGCAGTCAATCGCTGCAGATCCGGCGTTATAGCACCTGGCAGATACCATGGCAGATCCGGACATATGTGTGGATAGAGCAGAAAATTGATGCTGATGAAGTTGGCGGCACTTCCGGTGCAGATTCTTTCCCGCAGACTTCCCGGCGGCAGAAGTATGGCGTCTCCCTTGCCCAATGTGACTTCTGTTCCGGCATTGCGGTAGGTCATATTGCCTTTCTGCACAAAAGTAAGATCCCAGTACCGGATATTTTCCGCCGCCATTGCCCGGACATACTTACTGTCACAGTGGCAGTAATAGATGATTTTTTCTACCAAATACATAAAGGGAATCTCCTTTTTTCCGGCAATGCCTGTCTTGTTCACACATAGTATACCATATTCCGACCCATTCTTCCATCCTTTCCGGAAAACAATTGGGTGGAATATCTTAATATTGTGCAAATAACATGGAAATTCCCTAATATTGTTGATTGCATTCGCAGGAAAAAAGGGGTACAATGAAAAGGATAAATCCCATTGGAGGTGTGTATATGATCAGTCAGCTTCTGGAAGAAAGAAAACTGCCTGCCCTGCAGAGCCGTGTGGAGATGCTGGATCTGCTGCAGCGATACGAATATGGGTATCTGCCCACCAAGCCGACGTCTGTGGAATGGGTGGTGGAAGAGCATATGCTTCCCCATGGCTGGATCCAGCATTTCTGTGCCGGTATGGCAGATGCGTATAAAATCACCGCAAACTGTACCGTAAACGGTAAGCTTTTCTCCTTTCCGTTTTACGGCGCCATCCCCACCAGTCCCGGCAAGCATCCGTTTTTCGTCCATATCAATTTCCGGGAAAACTCTCCGGATATTGGATTGCCTACGGAAGAGCTGATCGAAAACGGGTTTGCCGTGTTCAATTTCGGCTATACAAGGGTGACCGCAGACAACGGAGATTTTACAGACGGTCTGGCAGGTGTCCTGTATGAAGAGGGAAAACGTTCTCCCACCGATGCCGGGAAGATTGCCATGTGGGCTTGGGCGGCACAGCGGGTACTGGATTTTGCGTATACCATGGCAGACAGACTGGATCTGTCCCGTGCCTGTGTCTGCGGCCATTCCCGGCTTGGCAAAACCGCATTGTTCGCAGCGGCAACAGATACCCGGTTCACTTTCTGTCATTCCAACGACTCCGGCTGCAGCGGTGCCGCGATCACAAGAGGGAAGATCGGAGAACATATAGAGGATATCTGCCGTGTATTCCCGTTCTGGTTCTGCGAAAATTACCTGCAGTTCCGGGAGGATGTATATGCGCTGCCTCTGGATCAGCATTATCTGCTGGCCTGTATCGCACCGCGGTATGTCTCGGTAGCCAGTGCGGCAAACGACAGCTGGGCGGATCCGGCGTCGGAATTTCTGGCCTGTGCGGCGGCTTCTCCGGCGTATGAAGCCATGGGGCTTACCGGATTTGTCTGTGAAGACCGGATTCCGGAGCAGGATGAAAACCTTCCCGAGGGACATATCGGATATCAGATCCGTCCCGGCGAGCACTATTTCGGCCGTACCGACTGGCATCGGCTGATGCAGTTTGTAAAAGAACACAGTGAAAATAACTGAAGGAGATTACGATATGAAAAAGACACGCATTCTGGCACTGATTCTGGCCGGTCTTCTGCTGGCCTCCTGCGGAAGCGGAAAGACAAATGACACCGCAGAAACCGACACCGCAGAAACCGCCGCCGACACTGTCCCGGAAGAAAACGAAGCGGAATATGTATTTCCCGAACTGGACTGCAAAGGTGAGAGATTCACCATTCTGAACGACTACACAGACTGGAACTTCACCACCACCATTCTGGTGGAAGAAAGCACCGGGGATACCCTGAACGATACCATCCTCAACGCCAACCTGCAGGTGGAAGAAGAATTCAATGTGGATCTGGCGGTATATGAAGTGCTGATCACCGACATGATCAACTTTTATATGAACAGCGTGATGGCAGGGGAAGACGCCTATAAGTATGCCATTACGCCCTGTAAGATTATGGGGAATCCGGACGCCTATGATGCAGTCATGGAACTGACCCAGTTTGACGAACTGCATCTGGACAAGCCCTGGTGGGATCAGAATGTTGCCGAAACGGAACAGCTGGTTACCGGAGATAAGCTGTACTTTGCGGCCAACGATATCAACCTGATCGCATTTGAAGACTCCATGTGTCTCTTCATGAATGAAGATATGATCAGGGATAACGGTCTGGATCCCATTTACGATCTGGTCAGAGAAGGTACATGGACGTTTGATGTGTTCCGTCAGTATGCGGAAACCGGTGCCAATCTGAACGGAGCGGACAGCTTTACATTCAAGCTTGACGGAGAAGCGATCTACGGTCTGACCACCTGGACGGCCGCTGTCCACGCGTTCCTGCACGGGATGGGCAATATATATATTGATATGGACGAAAACGGAATCCCCGCACTGAACACGGAAAATGACCGGTTCTACACTTCTGTGGAAAAGCTGGCTGCTTTCCACGGTATGGAAGGCGCCTGCCTGAATATCAACAAGAATGCCACAGAACATTATGAAGAAGTGTTCCGTATGGGCAGAGCCATGTTCACCTGCGCCCAGCTGAAGGCTTCCACCAAGTACCGTGAAGTAGAGTTTACCTACGGGATCGTGCCCATGCCCAAGTTTGACGAAGCACAGGAAGAATACCATAACTACCGCACAACGAATGTTCAGCTTACTTCCATTCCCGTAACCAATCCAAAGGCGGAAGAAACCGCTGTGATCCTGGACGCCATGGCATATCTGGCCTACAGCGAAATCCTGCCCACCTACTGGAATGTAAACATGGAACACAAGCAGCTGCGGAACGAAGATTCCATCGAAATGCTGGAAATCATCAGCCGTACCCGTTCCTTCAATATGGGTGCTGCTTTCACCTGGACGAGCAATCTGACAAGCAAGCTGGAACCTGCCATCCTCAGCGGGAACAATGATGTTGCTTCCCTGATTGCCGGTTTCAAGGAATCTATCGCACAGAGCATTCGGAACAGTATGGATCTGATGGCCAAGTGATTGGAAGAGACAAATAGAATATCGCTGAACAGCATTGGTGAGGACACAGGCCCGGCACATTGATATGGGTTCCTGTGTCCTTTTTATGATTTGCAGGATACAGCCAGAATCATTTTCGGGATTTATACGTGAGGTTTTGTTACCATTGGTTTTATGTGATTGTGAAAATAAGGTTATTTGAAGTTGCCGATCAAATGCTCATATGAATTTCGGACTTGTCAACAACGAACAGTACCAGATAATATCAGAAGATAATGTCTCCACTGCTGAAATAGGGAATCATTATATATTTCCTGGATAAATAGTGTTTTGACTGTGGCGTTAACTTTCTGATAACTTTGTTTTTTGCAGAACCGGAGAGGGCAGGGTGAAAATATAGAGCAAAACCATTACGATAGTTACCGGAACATAGAAAAAGTTGTAGTAGGTTCTGCATTTCCTGTAATCAGCAATGCTTTTTCAATGTTCTGCCGGATTACGGTATGTAAGAGTAATTTCAAATATGTATCTAACAGATATGAACGAACTTACTTTTTTTGATATGTATCTCCTTCATCACGGATAGTATCACCATCACATCGCAATAGTCCAGTCTGGTTTTGACCGTATCCCCGCCGGTTTCCCCGAACAGATCCTCCAACCGGGTGAGCAGATCGTATCCCTTCCGCTGCCGGAAGCATTCGGCAAAGTCATCGCACCACAGGTTCCCCCGCACATTGAAGACCAGCTCATCCGAGAAAAAGAAGTTCAGACCCTTGCCGCCCTCCCCGGGCATATGCCGCTCGAAGGCCCCGAAGAATGCATCGGTAATGGCGTCCCCACTGCCCTCTGCCATGGGGTTCAGGGAATGCGGAACCTGCACACGCCAGACCTTCCCCGCCGGGATCGTCCCAAGCAGCACAGGCGCAATATACCCCGGGGGCAGCGGATGAGCTTCATCCTCCAACACCAGAATCTGCCCCAGCAGATCAGGACGGTTTTTCAGCACTTCATCCGTGTAGCTCTGTTGTCCCGGTGCGCTGAGGGTATAGTCGGAAAGACTGATGGACATCCCCCGCTTTTGAGCTTCCTCCTTGAACCATACGACCAGCTCCCACCAGGCCTCCGTGAAGGGGGAGGGGTCGCTTTCCATGGTGAGTCCGCTGGAAAGCCCGCCCTTGTTGCCATGGCAATAATTGATCTGCAGACCACTCATATGATGATCTTCCAGCTGATCCAGAATCCAGATCAGTTTTTCCTTTGTGACAGCATCTCCCTGCCACCAGAAAAATCCTACTTCTCCATACCCCTTTGGTGGCTGCAGAAATTCCTTATAATTCATGATTTTCCTTTCCGTTTTTTCATTCTCCGTATGGAGAACCACTGTTTTTCTGTCGTCTGCTAAATAATTACACAATCACCGGCAATCAGGATCACAGTACAACAGTACGAATATGCATAAGATCCCCCAGCTTTTCGATCACTTTGGCAATATGACCAACTGCCAGCGAACAGTGATGGGTCGGTGCTTCCGCAAACCATTTCGTCATATAGGCGTCGGGCGCTTCGGAAAAACGCACAGGTGTCTGTGTGTTACCAATCTTCATGATGGGGCCGTTCACGGCTTCCGCTTCACTGACAATAAATTTCAGACACCCATCCCGTATTTGTGTAACGTTGAAAAGAGTAACCGGACCGGACTTTACCTTTGCTTCAACCGATATGCCGTTGCCCCGTTTTCCATGGTACACACCCATTCTGCGAAGGAGGGGCTTACCATCTGAAATCCGAACATGAAAAGGCCCGTCATGGCCGATCAGAATCGTTCCGTTTTCATAATCCGTAACGACAATCTCCGAAAAACTTCCCCCTGCACCCAACAGATCACATATTTTCATACCAAGAGCCGTTTTCAGATCCGCTTCCCCCGCACAGGGGATACCGTTTGCAGTCAGGAGAGAATGTCCCACAATAAAACCGCTTTGCAGTGCTTCGTACGGATTCCCATCCGTACTGTGGTAGTAGTAAGCCATCGCATCGAGGCGATAATCGGTTACCATCTTTGCCTGTGCTGCGGCCACTTTTGCCGACCAGCAGAGTTCCTCTTCTTCCGGCTGCTGTACTCTCAGGTCTGCCGAATCCGCACCGAATATTTCAAACATTTTGCGGATTTCACATAGCTTTTCTTTGATATCTGCATCTGTCACCTGCTGCAGCCGGACATCGAGATCACACATTTCGAAAATTTCGATATGTATCCCGGTCTGGGCAGAAAGCATTGTAAAATCACTGTAAAGATCCAGCATCCCGGAATAATTGCCGCCAAGAAAACCGAACTGTGCATTTCTCAGATTCTTCTGTACCATGGCTGCTTGACACCATTCTTCAATTTCCTTCCATGCCCGAACAGCCTCAGGTCTGTCTGCAGTACATTCATCCGACAGTGCGCCGGCAGGTGTCTCTGAAAGGCCCAGAAGTCCGTTTACACATTGGAATGGAATGCCTGCCCGTTCGAATGCATTGGATATTTCCGGTACAGGACAAGCGGTACAAACTGCCAGCCATTCTCCGGTGTCGGTATGATCATAATCGATCTGCGGCGTCGGCTGCAGATTCAGTACAATCGTCGGGACAGTACAGGCCAGGTGAACCGGCAGGGCCATATCCGATGTGAAATAGGTCGCGCTGTGCAGGAAGAGAATATCAATGTTTTCTTTCCGGAAATAGTCTGTTGCCGCTTGATCTGCAGAACGATTCATACTGGCATATTCTTACACCGGATGCCTGTGCAAGGTCGTTTCCCTTTTATGTTGAAGAATGTGGGTTCTTTTCTGCAAATGATGGATATTTTACCCGCCGGGACTGTCTTGACAGTTACCTTCTGATGGTTACTGTCAAAGGGGAAGGTATGATCACCACATTTGATCAAGAATCCACTTTACGTACTGGTGATGCCATTCTGATTGACTGTATTCCGTATCAGGAATACAGAACGAAACCGGAACACACATGGATGTTTTATTTTATTCACTTTCGCTCTGATTCTATGGAGGGATTACGGAACTCTCTGGCCTCCAAACCCACTTCTGTCCATCTGCAATCCCTGGGAGCGATTGTCCGGCAAATCGAAGGAATTGCAAGAAGATACGAGCAAAGCCCGGCTGCGTATGCAAATCAAAGTCTTGCCATCTCTTCTATTCTTACAGAGATGTTGAATACTGTAGCATTGTGTATGATAGAGCTACAGTATTTTTTGATGAAAGAGAATATGTATCAATCCGCTGTCATTAACCAAGCAATTATTCAGTGATCTGAATGTATTCATTGATATTGGTCATACGACTTAATTA
>SVSN01000108.1:0-2407 GCA_015064285.1 Oscillospiraceae bacterium
TTCCGTGTGCCACTATATATAGAAATTGCAAAACACCAGAAATAGTGGAGCGAGCTCACGGGGACCTCTACCCCGTTCGCCACAGAACATTTTCGAGTGCTTGATTTCGTTTTTGGTGAGTTTTGCAATCGGCTATATACTGTTACTATCATACATCCAATCCGTAACAAAGTCAAGATATAACACCGGGAAAAGCGAGGGGGCTGCGGAATTTCCGGGAAAAGACCGTCCTGTGGTCTGTGATGGCGATTATTTGATAAGATAAAAAATACTGCAAAACTCTGGAAGGAGACAAGATATGGCAAACGAAAGATGGTTTACAAAAGCATACCGCCGGAATCTGGTGGATATGCACATCGAAGACTGGGATCCGATATTTCTTTCCCGTTTTGATCCCAAAGAATATGCAGCCAATCTGAAGAAGGCTCATATCCAGGCCCCCATGCTGTACCTGCAGTCCCATGTAGGGCACTGCTACTGGCCGACAAAAAGCGGACATATGCACAATGCGCTGGCAGGACGGGAAGATCTGATGCGTCAGCTGGTGGAACTCTGCAAGGAATCCGGTATGCATCCTGTGGGATATTACAGCCTGATCTACAACACTGTTGAAGAGGATAACCACCCGGACTGGCGGCTTTACACCGGTGACGACAAGCTGTCTGCCCATCAGCGGGGCGGCCGTTACGGTCACTGCTGTCCCAACAACCCGGCATATATTGCATTCCTGAAAGCGCAGATTGCGGAAATGGCGGAGTATTTTGCCAAAGACGGTACATGCATGCTGGACGGTATGTTTTATGATATGACCTTCTGGCCCAATATCTGCCAATGCGAACATTGCCGGGAACGGTATCTCCGGGACACCGGACGCACCGGGCTGCCCGGCGGCAAGCTGCCCTCTGTCAACTGGAACGATCCGGACTGGCTGGAATTCCAGGATCTGCGCCAGAAGTGGCTGGGAGAATTTGCGAAACTGATCACCGAAGAAACCCGCCGTCTGATTCCCGGTGTTTCTGTGGAACACAATTATGCCAACGCTGTAGCGGCAGACAATTCCCTGAGCGCCTCCACCGAACTCGTCAACGAATGGTGTGATTATACCGGCGGTGACCTGTACGGGGATCTCTACAACCATTCCTTTACGGCCAAGTATTATTATGCAGTGACCAAAAATCCGCCTTTTGAGTATATGACCTGCCGCTGCGACCGTTCCCTGTACGTACATACCATCACCAAAACAGAAGAACATCTTTCTGTGGAAGTGCTTCTGACGGCGGCACATCACGGTGCTTCTTTCATCATTGACGCCATTGACCCCATCGGCACGTTAGACAGCCGTGTATATGACCGTATCGGCAGAGTTTTTGAAAGACAGATGCCTTATGAGCCCTATTTCCGCGGTGATATGGTACGGGAAGCCGGTGTTTACTACTCCACGTCCGGACGTTACAACACGCGCAGTCTGTCTGTTACAAACAAAACCTGTTCCATTGCCCTTACCCGTACGCTGATCGAGGAGAATGTTCCCGTCGGTATTGTGGCCAACACGCTGACCGGTGATATGGGGCGGTATAAAATGGTATTCGCTCCTCAGATTGCCGGTATTTCCGACAGCAACCGGGCGGATCTGAAGGCGTATGTGGAAAATGGAGGGGTACTGTACATCTCCGGTGCGGAAGATCCCGCGCTGCTGCAGATGCTGCTGGGAGCTGATCTGAAGGGATATACAGAAGAAAGCGCTATGTATATGGCTCCTACCGAAGCAGGGCAGCCGTATTTCGGGGAATTCACGCCTGACTACCCCTTCCCCACAGAAACCAGTATGCCCATCCTGGACATGCAGGACGTGACGGTACTGGCTACGCTGACAAGACCGTATACCAAACCTTCCGAACGTCGTTTTGCTTCCATTCACTCCAATCCCCCCGGCATTCCCACGGATATTCCGGCTCTGGTCTGCAAGAAACTCGGAAACGGTACAGTGATCTGGTCGGCTGCTCCCCTGGAAAATGATGTGCGCCGTTCTCATAAGAAGCTGATCATGGCGCTGCTGGACGGCTTTGTGGGTCTGGATTCCTTCTCCGTACAGACAACCGCTCCCAGACAGGTGGAACTGGTCACCTTCCGGAACGGTTCCGAAACCCTGGTCAGTGCGGTGGATCTGCTCTGCACCGACGAACAGCTGATGCTGCAGCCCTTTACCGTCAGGGTACGCTGTGACAAGCCGAAAAAAGTTGTTCTTCTCGGCGGCCGCGATACCGATGACAGAGAGATCCCCTTCACATACGAAGACGGATTTGTCCGCTTTACCGTAGGCGGGCTGGTTATGTTTGCCATGTATAAGATTCAGTAAATCCGTACAGAACGGAAAAAGGCATCTCGTTTGAGATGTCTTTTTTGTGTT
>SVSN01000108.1:2507-6684 GCA_015064285.1 Oscillospiraceae bacterium
TAGGTTTCCACAGCGTCCAGTATGGCTTCTATGTTCTCCAGCGGAATATCGTCGTTCAATTCTGCGTTGAGTCCAAGTCCGCCTTCCGGCAGGTACAGGGCTTCCACACATTCTCTGACGTGTTCGGATATCTGTGCGGGGGAAGCAAACGGGAAAAGCTGACGATCCAGATCCAGATACACCGGGATCTTCCCTTTGCAGACCCGTTCCAGGTTTTCCAGGCCATTGGCACGGATCTGGGGATTCACCATATCCACGCCGCATTCTGCCAGGTCGGGTATGATCTCCCAGATACATCCGTCTGTATGCATGTACACCAGTGTTTCCGGCTTGGCTTTCTTTATCATACCATACAGTTTCCGGTAACAGGGCTTCAGGTATTTCCGCCAGCGTCTCGGGCCGATCGCCAGCGCGTTCTGCATCCCCAGATCATCGCCGAAGGAAGCAATCTCTCCCAGATGAGGCAGGATCACTTCCATTTGGGCACAGTTATAGGCAAGCACTTTATCGACCAGGATCCGGATAGGTTCTTCTTCTTCCGCGAACATAGTCATTGCCAGTTCAAAACCGCACAGATCCAGCAGCCGCAGATACATAAAGCCATGGGGGAATCGCCCGGTACGATCCGCCGGGATTTGCAGATTCCGCACATCCTCTTCACTCTGCACAGGATGTCCGGTCACTATGGCTTCCATGCCTTCATGGATATTGCTCCACACACATCCCCACTCATCTGTATGGGTACCGGTATGGTAGGTTGGGGCATATTGAAACTGATTCGGCGTATACTGAAATCCACCGAAAAACTGCGGGTATCTGTCTGCTATTTTCTGAAAATCACTGCCATATTTCAGCCATACGGCAGGAAGAGCGGATACGGACACCGGAATAGTCTCCGGATACTCATAGCGGATCGCTTTTGCCAACAAGCTGGCCATATATGTACACCTCCCAGCGCCAAAAAGGCATTTGTCTTTTCACTTATGCACTTGTCTTTTTTTACATCAGGGTAATCCTTGCAGACTGAACCGTCGGTGTTACAGCTCTGCCGGCACCGTCATACACAGGGTTTTCGGTATGTTCCCGGTTGATCCCCATAAACATAGTGCTTTCCATACCATCGATATGTATGGAAGTTCCTTCCAGTGTGATCACGGCATGGATCGGATCGTTATACACCACTGTGTTGCTCAGCAGTCTGTATTCTTCACATAATTCCTTGGGATAACAGTCGTGTTTGATCCCCAACCAATCGTAGGAAGCGGAGTTCAGATCGAAATAACATACATTGTCCAGAATCCGGATGAAGTCACGGTGGTGGTGACCGTTGATGCACATGATGACGCTGTGGGGCTTTGTACGGTTTGCTTCGTTGATGATATTCAGCACTTCTTCCCGGTTCTTTACGCCGTCAGCCCGTTCAAAGCTTTCATGACTGATCAGAATGCAGGGCCCCGGTGCGGTTTCAATGGTTTCCCGGAGCCACTGCAGCTGTTCCGGCGGCATGAAATCACGATACTGACCATATTTGTAATAGTTTCCCAGGTCATAATGGATATACTCGCCGTCCAGGAAATAGTAGTTGGGGTCGCAGATGATGAACCGGTATCCTTCACAGTCAAAGAAGTAATGTCCGTCCGGCATGTTGTAGAGCCGGAGCGTTTCCGCGTAAGAGGTACTGTCGGAGTCGTGATTCCCCAGACAATGGTAACTGGGGATTTCAAAATCATTGTACAGGGCCAGATAGTCCCGGATATGGGAAGGGCCGTGGGAGAAATCCCCCGCATGGATAATAAAACTGCATTTTTCCTCTTTGGCTCTCTGCTGGATGAATTCCAGATCCCCAACCGTACCGCCCATAAAGACGCCGGGATAATGATGGAGGTCTGCAAATACAGAAAATTTCATTGTATATACCTCATTATTCAGGCTTTTTCTGCCCGTAATACGCATTGGCGCCATGCTTACGCAGGTAATGCTTATCCAGCAGCTCCTGCTGCATGGGGCCGATACCGGGGGCAAGCATCATGGTGCGGAAGTTCATCGCCGCCACTTCTTCCAGTACCACCGCATTGTGTACGGCTTCGGCAGCTGTCTTTCCCCACGCGAAGGGGCCGTGGCTTTTCACCAGCACTGCCGGGATCTGCATGGGATCGATACCTATTTCCCGGAAGGTTTCGATGATTACCGTGCCGGTTTCCTTTTCGTATTCTCCGGCAATCTCTTCCGGCGTCATGGCACGGGTACAGGGGATCTCTCCGTAGAAATAGTCGCCGTGGGTGGTGCCGAGGGGGAGGATTCCCACACCGGCCTGTGCAAAAGAAGTGGCCTGGGAACTGTGGGTATGCACGATGCCGCCCACTTCCGGGAAAGCTCTGTACAGCTCCAGATGGGTGGGGGTATCGCTGGATGGGTTATACTTTCCTTCCGCTTTTTCCCCGGTGGCAAGATTCATCACCACCATATCTTCCGGCTGCAGACAATCGTATTCCACACCGGAGGGTTTGATGACCATCAGTCCCGCTTCTCTGTCCACAGCGGACACGTTGCCCCATGTGAAGGTGACAAAGCCGTACTTCGGCAGAAGCAGATTGGCTTCCCACACCTGTTTTTTCAGGGATTCCAGCATGGCTTATACCTCTTTCAGTCCATCAAAAGCGGCAAGACCGGCTTTGTACTGCTGCATATAGGCGGTATACGCGCCAACACCTGCCGGATCCGGTTCCAGACGGAGGATTTCCGTGCCGGAGAAGATTTCTTCTTCCAGCCATACACCGAGAGATTTTTCCGTGCCGCAGCCCATGTAAGCCGCCAGCAGTGCCATGCCCCATGCGCCGCCTTCTCCTGCCGATGCCGCAGTGGACACGGGAGCGTTCAGTGCATTGGCGAGAATCTGCTGTGCTACGCCTTTCACCTTGAACAGGCCGCCGTGGGCCATGATGTGTCCGGCGTGGATGTTTTCCTTTTCCGCCAGCAGATCCATACCCAGGCGGATGGATGCCAGAGAAGCATACAGCTGGGCACGTATCATATTGGCCAGATTCAGCTTGCTTTCGGGGGTACGGAAGTACAGCGGAAAGCCTTTTTCCACACCGGCAACCGGTTCGTCCGCCAGGAAGTTGTAGGCGGTCACACCGGCGCAGTCGGGATCCCCGGTCATGGCATGGCTGTACAACAGGCTGTAGCAGTCGGAGATGTCCATGGGATGACCGGCGAGGGCGGAGAATTCCATAAACATCTGCACCCACTGGTCCAGTTCGGAGCAGCCGTTGTTGCTGTGTACCATAGCTACCGTTGCGCCGTCGGGGGTAGTGCATACGTCGATTTCGGGATATACGCCGGTCAGGGGCTTATCCAGCACTGCCATGGAGAACACGGAGGTTCCGGCGGACAGATTGCCTGTGCCCGGCAGCACGGAGTTGGTGGCTACCATGCCGGTACCTGCATCCCCTTCGGGAGGACACATGGGCACGCCCGGCTGCAGAGTTCCGGTGGGGTCTAAGAATTTTGCACCTTCGGCTGTCAGCACAGCGCCTTTGTCACCGGCAGTCCGGACGGTTGGCAGGATTTCGTATATATTCCAGGGGTATTCTTCGGTAAGAGCATCGAATTTTGCCAGCATATCGGGGTGGTAATCACCGTCCAGCACCGGGAACATACCGGATGCTTCTCCAAGACCGGTTTCGTGTCTGCCGGTCAGCAGGTAGTGGATATGGGCAGCCAGCGTGGTCAGACGCTTGATCCGGGAAACGTGTTCTTCGCCGTTCAGGATAGCCTGATACAGGTGAGCGATGCTCCAGCGCTGGGGGATATTGAAGCCGAACAGCCCGGTCAGCTTCCCGGCGGCTTCCCCGGTGGTGGCGTTGCGCCATGTACGGAAGGGGGTCAGCAGTTCTCCGTCCTTATCGAATACCAGATAGCCGTGCATCATACCGGAAATACCCATGGCACCCACGGTGGTCAGCGGCACGCCGTACCTGCACTGTACATCGGCGGCAAGGGCGGCATAGCATCCCTGAATACCGTTGGTGATGTCTTCCATATCGTAAGTCCAGTAACCGTTTTCGTACCGGTTTTCCCAGCTGTAGCCGCCGGCGGCGATGGTCTTGTATGTATCGTCCAGCAGGACTGCCTTGATCCGGGTAGAGCCCAGCTCGATACCCAGCCAGGTTCTGCC
>SVSN01000109.1 GCA_015064285.1 Oscillospiraceae bacterium
GCCGCACCGCCTTCCGCAGAAGCTGCCCGGCATGGGGTGATCACAAACCCGTACCGGTTCAGCACTTCGGAAACAGCCGTCCAGTCTTCCTGCCACGCCGTTACCGCAATGGCACAGTGTGAGATTTTCTGTTTTACTGTCGCTTTCACCGGTACGCCGCGCACCCAAACGGTTTCTTCCGTTTCCGGTATCGCCTGAGGAATTTCTTCCATTGTGCAGGCATATGCGGCCAGCTCTTCTTCCAGTGCCGCTACAGCCGTTCCCGCCGTGAGAAGACCGCATACGGTTCTTGTATATTTTGTCCGGCTCTCCGGCAGATCTCTCGTATACGCCTTCCACGGGAGCAGCCCTTCCCGTTCGGTCTGCAGAGCCGTCAGTTCTGTACGGATCTGCGTCATCCGTTGAGAAAGCTGTATTGCCTGAGCGGCAAGAGCTTCTCCTTCCGGCCAGTGCTGATCCCAGTCCCGCTCAATAGGGGAGGCGAACAAACCTCTTGTCTTTACCCTGTATCCCGAGAGAAAATCAATGGCTTCTCCCGCCTGGGCGATAGCCGCTGTGAGCTGTCCGCTGTCATTTTCCGGAGGCGGCGGTGCATTTTCTGTCTGCAGTTCCACACACCGGAGCCGCTGCAGGGCATACAGCAAACCGTCCGCATCTTCACGGGGTGTGACGACCGACAGCTTTTTCATTCCGCTTACTGCCACGTTTTCACCTCCGCATCAAGCATTCTGCAGTACCGCCTGCACCACCAGCGCTACAGCCTCACCGAGACGGGCTTCCGCCTGTTTCCGTATGGCTTCCGCTTCTTTCTGTGCACTTCCCAGCGCGGCTTTTTCGGTTTCTGCGGCATTTTCCTCCGCTTTCCGGATCCGCGCTTTCATGGCTTCTGATGTTTTTTCCGCAGCGTCCCGAATCCGCAGTTCGTTTTCGGATACAACCAGCTTTAATCTGTCGTTGTCTTCGGCTGATGCAAAACGGATTCTCTCTTCCGCTTCTTCTTCTTTCTGCCGGATCCGTTCCACAACATCATTTTGCACTTTTCATCATCCTTTCCTGCATTCCAGCCTGTCGTTTATGATTTTTATAGTATCAGGCAAAAATTTCCTTTTTATCATTTTATCACAATCAAATATAAAAATCAAGATGAATATTGATGGCTGTCAATCATAATCAAATGTTTCTTTATGTGCACTCTACACAACGAACCCATTGGATACCAAAATGTTTCACATCCCTTCGTTCTGCACATCTTTGCCGTTTTCCGGTGATTAAGTACGCATAAAAAATGCTGTCCATGCAGCAAAGCCCCCCATTTCATGCATTTACGGACATTTTTCTGACAGAAACCGGCGAAAAATTTTCTTCCTATAATATTATGTGCTTGACAAACGGGTCTTAATCCAATACAATAGAATCAGAACTTTTTTTCTTCCAGTAAAAAGCCGTCCCGCCACAGATGCAGACAGTTTTTCCGGCGGGATGCTTCTCCCGGCAGCCGGTGAGTCAGACGGACTGTTACCCGGATTCCGTCCGCCTCCTGTACTGCCCGGATCTCACAGATATACCGTGACAGGGCACAGACGCCGGTACATGCATCGGCATACTGTTCTGCTGCCTGTTCCAGCGCTTCGTAAAACCGGTTCATCTTCTGTACCCGGCGGTTTTCTCTCCGGTTTTCCGGCTCCTCCGTCCCGAAACGGACAGATATCAGGCTGAATCCTCTTTTTTCGCTGTGTATATCTGTAATCTTCATCGATTCCTCCCATATTGTACTGATTCACTGAGGTTTATTTTTATGAACAGTTCTTTCTCCCCGGCTAAAGCGCCGCTTGCCGACCGTGCCCGTCCGCTGACCTTTGACGATATGGTGGGGCAGGAGCATCTCTGCGGTCAAAACGGCATTCTCCGTCGGATTGCTGCGTCCGGTCATCTGCCGTCCATGATCTTCTTCGGCCCGCCCGGATGCGGAAAAACCACCGCCGCCAGAATTCTGGCTGAAGCCTCCGGCATGACCATGTACCGGCTCAACGCCACCACCGCTTCCCTGTCCGATATCAAGGACGTGGCGAAGGAAACCACCACCATGATGGGCCAGAGCGGGATTCTGCTGTATCTGGACGAGATCCAGTATTTTAACAAAAAGCAGCAGCAGTCCCTTCTGGAATATCTGGAGGACGGCCGGATCACCCTGATTGCCTCTACTACGGAAAATCCGTATTACTATATATATGATGCCCTTCTCTCCCGATGCTCTGTTTTTGCATTCCGTCACGTGGACGGCGATGCCATCGAGAAGAGACTCCGTCAGGTTGCCGAAAAATCCTATGCCGGGATCCGGTTCTCCGATGCGGCACTGAAGCGGCTGGCTGATTCTGCCGGCGGAGATGTACGTCGGGGACTGACCCTGCTGGAGGTAGCGGCAAGCTGTGCCGTGGAAGAAGACGGCGTGCTTACCGTACCGGATGCCGTACTGGACGGGCTGATTCCCGAAGGATATCTGTCCAGCTTCGACAGAGACGGGGATGTGCATTACGACCTGCTGTCCTGTCTGCAGAAATCCATCAGAGGTTCCGATCCCGATGCGGCGGTGTTTTATCTGGCCAGACTGCTGGAAGGCGGCGATCTGATCTCTCCCTGCCGGCGGCTGATGGTGATCGCCAGCGAAGATATCGGTGCGGCATACCCCATGGCGGCGGTGATCGTCCGTGCCTGTGTGGAAAGCGCAAGAGAACTGGGTCTGCCGGAAGCCAGAATCCCGCTGGCCAATGCGGCGGTTATGCTGGCAACCGCACCCAAATCCAACTCGGCATACAGCGCCATGAACGCAGCCATGGAGGACATTCACAAAGGGCTGGGTGCGGAGATTCCCACCCACCTGCGTTCCCCTCAGTTCAAAGGGTATAAATATCCCCACGAATACCCCGGCCACTGGGTCCGGCAGGACTATCTGCCGGAAGACTGCCGGGGAAAGCACTACTACGAATACGGTGACAACAAAACAGAACAGGCTGCCAAAGCCTACTGGGACAAAATCAAAGGAGAATAAGCTATGTTTTCTTCCGTTCAGAACTATGGCGGTGTGCCGACCCTGCACATAAACGGACAGCCGGTGCCGGGATTTGCCTACATTACCTACCGCACATACAATGCCCGTTATGACGATTTTGCCGCTCTGGGATGCCGTCTTTTCTCCATGCCGGTTTTCTTCGGCACCCAGACCATCAACGAAACCTCCCAGATTCCTCCTATGGCGCCGGGGATTTTTGAGAATGAGGAACCGGACTTCACCCTGTTTGACGCGGATGTGGAAAAAATCCTTGCCGCCAGACCGGATGCTTGGATTTTCCCACGGGTTAATATGTCCCTGCCGAAGAAATGGGAAGATGAGCACCCGGATGATTGCTGTGATTTCGGCTATACGGAACGGAGACGGGCGTGTTTCTCCTCCGATGCCTGGGCAGAAGAAACCAAACGGCTGTTGGGAATATTCATCGATCATGTAGAAAAAGCAGCGTACAGAGAGCACATTGTCGGCTACCAGCTTGCCGGCGGGAACACCGAGGAATGGTTTCCTTTTGATATGAAGGGGTCTATCGGGAAGCGTTCCCGCGAAGCCTTTGCCGTTTACTGCGCCGAAAAGCAGCTTTCCGGTACGGAAGAAGAACTGCGCGCCTTCTACTCGGAAATGATCGCCCGGCGGATTCTGGAATTTTCCGCTTTTACCAAGGAAAAAACAGAACGCAGACTGGTGGTGGGCTGTTTCTACGGCTATACACTGGAATGTCCCAGCTACACTTCCGGTCACCATGCCCTGCGGCGGATTCTGGCAAGCGAGGATGTGGATTTCATCTGCTCCCCTGTCACATATGCCGAACTGCGGCCTGTTGGCGTAGACCACGCCTGTATGCTGCCGGTGGATTCCCTGAAATACCACGGCAAGCTCTATTTTGCGGAAAACGATACCCGTACCCATCTTTCCAAGGCACCCAACGAGCTTCCCCGGTATAACACCCCCATCTGGTTCGGTCCGGAGCCGGAGAAAACCTGCGAAATCATCCGGATGCATTTCTCCAGAGCACTGCTACACGGCCACGCCATGTGGTGGTTCGATATGTGGGGCGGCTGGTATACCGATGACCGGTACCGTGCCCTGCTTGGAAAATGCCGGGAAATCTGCGAAAATGCCCTGGAAGCCGATCGGGCAAGCATGGCGGAAACAGCTGTCTTCATTGACGAACGGGCGTATGCCAAAGACGGTGCCACGGCTGCGCTTCCCTATACCATCCGCAAAACGCTGGGATATCTGGGCACACCGTATGATATTTACCTGATTGACGATTACCCGGCCGTCCGGGACAAGTACAAAGCCTTTATCTTCATTAATCCCGTGGAAACAAATCGGACAGCGAAGGCTATAGCGGATGCGGGTTCCCGCGGTATGGCGATCAGTCCTGCAGAAATCAGTATTGCGCCTGAAGCTATCCGCACATTCTGCATGGAACAGGGGGTACACATCTGGTGTGAACGGGATGCTGTTGTGTACGGCTGTGGTTCCTACCTGTTCCTGCACACCAAAGAAGAAGGCGAACACATCCTGCAGATTCCGGAAGGAATCACACTGACAGACTGCTTCACCGGTCAGCTCTGCACCGGCACCATAGATGCGGCGGCAGGCACCGGATATCTGTTCCGCATGGACAAACAGGTATAAAATGGGAACGGAGGACAGCATATGTTTATCCGGGAAATACGCATTGACAGAAAGGGCTTGGAGGACGCCGGTTCCTATGTCAGCAAACTGCCTTTTATCCGCTTCCTGCAGGGGGACAGCCTCTTTCTTACCGCACCGGTCACCTTTTTTGTGGGAGAAAACGGCAGCGGCAAGTCCACTCTCCTGGAAGCGATCGCCGTAACGGCCGGAATGAATCCGGAAGGCGGCAGCGGGAATTTTTCGTTCTCCACCCGGGAAAGCCATTCGGATCTCTGTCAGTACATGACCCTCGTCCGCAGTGCCGTCAGCAGTACTGCACACCGGTGGAAAGACAGCTATTTTCTCCGGGCTGAAAGTTTTTTCAATGTGGCTACCAACATTGAAGAAATGGACAGGCTTCCCGCATTTTCCCGAAAAATCATCGAATCCTACGGCGGCCGTTCCCTCCACGAACAGTCCCATGGGGAGAGTTTTTTCTCCCTGATGGTCAACCGATTTGGCGGAAACGGGCTGTATATTCTGGATGAACCGGAAGCAGCCCTGTCCCCGGCCAGACAGATTGCCATGCTCCACCTGATCCGGGATCTTGTAAAGAAGGGTTCCCAGTTTCTCATCTCCACCCATTCCCCCATTCTGACTGCTCTGCCAGATGCTGTGATCTACGAATTCCGGGAAACCGGACTGACAGAAGTACGCTGGGAGGAGACGGAGAACTATATTCTGACCAAGCGTTTTCTTTCCTCCCCGTCATACTTTCTGGAGGAAGACTGATTTTGTGCATTTAAACACATCCCGTGCCGGTTTTTTATAGTATTTTGTCTGTTATTTCAGTAAAAAACTATTGACAAATCCGGCACAGGGGTGTATAATACCATTGTTGTTGAACCAAAGACAGCAGGTTCCAGTAAAAGCATCCGCTTTCCTGCCGAGGCAAGACGTTTCATATGATTTTGTATGTGCGATCTTTTTTCGGTGTGCGGATTCCGGAGAAAGATTTTTTTATTGCCTGCTGTGACCGATTTCTATAAGGAGGATAACAAAGATGCCCAGCGAGAAAATTTTGGAACAGAAGAAAGCCGTTGTGGAAGGTCTGGCTGAAAAGATGGGCCGTGCCGCTTCCGGCGTTCTCGTAAAATACCAGGGTATTACGGTTGAAGACGACACCAAGCTGCGTGCTGCTATGCGTGCTGCCGGCGTTGAATACTCCGTAATCAAGAACACTCTGATCGGCAAGGCATGTGATAAGGTTGGCTTCGAAGGTCTGAAGGGCGAACTGGAAGGCATGAACGCTCTGGCTATCAGCTTTGACGATCCGATCGCTCCTGCAAAGATTCTGAAGGAATATGCAGACAAGATCGAAACCTTTGAAATCCGCGGCGGTTTCCTGGACGGTGCCGTTGTAGATCAGGCTACTGTAAACGAACTGGCAAACATTCCGCCCAAGGAAGTGCTCATCGGCAAGCTGCTCGGCAGCATCCAGGGCCCCCTGTACGGTCTGGCTTGCGGTCTGCAGGCTATCATCGACAAGCAGGCTGACGCCACAGGCGAAGCTGTTGAAGCTCCGGCTGCCGAAGAAGCTGCTGCTGAATAAGTTTTCAGCATAACAAACAAGTACGTAAATCCACAAAATATATTAACAATCTCACATTACGGAGGATATAAAAATGGCTACTGAAAAGACCACTCAGATCCTTGACGAAATCAAGGCTCTTACCATTCTGGAACTGGCTGACCTGGTTAAGGCAATCGAAGAAGAATTCGGC
>SVSN01000110.1 GCA_015064285.1 Oscillospiraceae bacterium
CCCCACAGGTAATCGGGCGGAGAAACGGAGACAATCATTATGAAGAAAAATGCTGCTGTAATCGGTTACGGCGGAATGGGCGGCGGCTTCCACGTGAAGCACCTCCAGTCCAGCGATGTATGCAATTTTGCCGGGATTTACGATATCGACCCCGCAAAGACCGAACTGGCCCGTTCCCGCGGGATCAAGGCTTACAATTCCAGAGAAGAACTGCTGGCCGACCCCACCATCGATATGGTGACCATCGCCACACCCAATGACGTACACGAAGAAATCGCCATCGCTGCTATGGCTGCCGGGAAGCATGTCATTTCCGAAAAGCCCGTGACCCTGTCTCTGGAATCTCTGGAAAGAATGATCGCCGCTTCCAAGAAGTACGACAGAATCTTCTCCGTACACCAGAACCGCCGCTTTGACGTGGATGCTCTGGCCATGAAGCAGATCAAGGAGTCCGGCGAAATCGGCGAAGTCATCAACATCGAATCCCGTATCCACGGTTCCCGCGGTATTCCCTCCGACTGGAGAGGCATCAAGCAGTACGGCGGCGGTATGCTGTACGACTGGGGGATCCACATCATCGACCAGGCCTGCATGATCCTGGGGTATGATGTCAAGTCCGTACGCTGCACCTTCGACCACATCACCAACAAGGAAGTGGACGACGGTTTCCAGCTGTGGATCGAATACCAGAGCGGCAAGAAGGCATACTGCGAAGTAGGTACCTACAACTTCATCGATATGCCCCGTTTCTACATGAGAGCCGAAAAGGGTTCTGCTATTATTCCTCACTGGACCATTCCCGCACACGTTGTGAAGTGCAAGGCATGGCATGAATCCGATGTGATTCCGGTTGTGAACGGCTCCGGGCTGACCAAGACCATGGCGCCCCGTGACAGCATCACTGTGGATGAATACGACATTCCCAAGCCGGTTTCCGATGTACACGACTATTACCGGAACTTCACCCGCGCCATCGACGGTCTGGAAGAACAGATGGTAACCCACGATCAGATGCGCTGCGTGCTGAAGATCATCATGACCGCTTTCGAATCCGTGGAAAAGGGCGGCGACGCGATCGTCTGGTAATCAAAACCGATATTTCAGAGCCGGAGGGAGTTTTCTTTCCGGCTTTTCTTTTGCATGAGGTGAGTTTTATGTCCAATGTTTGTGAAATCCTTGCGGTAGGCACTGAGATTCTGCTGGGGGATATTGTCAATACCGATGCGGCGTATATTGCCGGACGTCTGGCGGCGATGGGTTTTTCTTCCTACAGACAGACGGTGGTAGGAGATAACGACGGCAGACTCTGTGACGCCATCCGTGAAGCCTTTTCCCGGGCGGATATTCTGATTCTGACCGGCGGACTGGGGCCTACCTGCGATGATATTACAAAAACCTCCGTGGCGGAAGTGTTCGGACTGCCTCTGGAACGGCACGAAGAAACCGTAGCGGAACTGGAGAAGTTTTTCAGAGAGCGGAACCGGGTGATGACCGAAAACAATCTGGCCCAGGCCATGCTGCCCCGCGGTGCCGTGGTGTTTGCCAACGACTGGGGAACAGCACCCGGTGTGGCGGTTGTGGGCGTGCCCCTTGGTATGACGGAAGAAAAGACAGCCATCATGCTGCCCGGCCCTCCGTCGGAATGCGAGCCCATGTTTACAAAGCGGGTGGAACCCTGGCTGGCTGCCCGTTCCGGTTTTACGATCTTCAGCCTGAACCTGCATCTGTACGGTATCGGGGAAAGCGGGGCGGAAGCGATTCTGCGTCCCATCATGGAAGAATCCCTCAATCCGACGGTAGCACCCTATGCCTGCGAGCATGAAGTGCGGATCCGGATTACCGCAAAGGGCGAGAGCGAAGCCCAGTGCCGTGTGCTCTGCGAAGCCATGGCAGAGCGTATAAAGGAGACGGAAGCGGGGCAGTATATTTATACCCGTTCCGAAACACCCTGGGAAGCAAAAAATGCCATTGTGCTGAAACTGATCGAAATGCTCCGGCAGCATAACATGACCTTTGCTGCAGCGGAGAGCTGCACGGCTGGAATGCTCTGCAGCCGGATCGGGGATATTCCCGGTGCATCCGACATTCTGCTGGGCGGGGTGGTGTCCTATGCCAACGAAGTAAAGGAGAATGTGCTGGGTGTACCCGGCGAAATTCTGCGGACGGTGGGAGCGGTATCGGAACCCTGTGCGGCAAAGATGGCGGAAGGTGTACGCCGGGTAACCGGTGCGGATATCGGTGTGTCGGTGACCGGTATTGCAGGCCCCGGCGGGGGAACTGCGGAAAAACCGGTGGGTACGGTCTGCTTCGGTCTGGCGGATAAAAACGGCACTGTGACGGAAACCGTGCAGTTCGGATACAAATCCGATCGGGCGAAGATCCGCCGTCTGACGGTGGCCAGAGCCATGATGAACGTGATCCGCCGGCTGGAGGAAAAAGAGTCCGGCTGCTGAAAACGAAAATGAAGGGTTCGTAATAATTTCCTTTAATTTCCTGCGAATCCACTTGACAAAAAATGGAACCGGTGGTATAATGTCCCTCGTAAAGACAAGGGAGTAATCGGCGGTTATTCCGCAGTAAAACCAACACACGGGTGCATGACAGTATGCCTCTGGTTTTATTTGAAATGATGAGACTTATCTGTTCACGCAGTAAGTCTCTTTTTTATTCCCTGTATGTACAGAAAGGAAATGTGTATGAAAGAATATCTGCAGTCTTCCGAAGAAGTTCTGTCGGCGCTGACCACTGCCGAAGATGGTCTGTCCGGCGCGGAAGCACAGTCCCGTCT
Source organism: Oscillospiraceae bacterium (assembly GCA_015064285.1). Lineage (GTDB taxonomy): Bacteria > Bacillota > Clostridia > Oscillospirales > CAG-272 > UMGS1696. The sequence continues at coordinate 2,789 of SVSN01000110.1, forward strand.
GGAAAAGAACGGGAAGAACAAGCTGGTAGAGGGGAAGAAGACCCCCATGATCGTCCGTTTCTTCCAGCAGTTCGCGGAACCCATGACCATCATCCTGCTGGTGGCTGCTGTGATTTCCGGGATCATGGCCATCTTTGAAAACGAATTCCCGGCTGACGTTATCATCATCATGGCCGTTGTGGTCATCAATGCAGTGCTGGGTGTGCTGCAGGAAAGCAAGGCAGAGAAAGCCATTGCAGCCCTGCAGGAAATTGCCGCCGCTACATCAAAAGTTATCCGTGACGGTCATCAGCAGACCATCCGCAGCGAAGATCTGGTGGTGGGCGATATCATCGTGCTGGAAGCCGGTGATGCAGTGCCCGCAGACGCCCGGATCCTGACCTGCGCTTCCATGAAGATCGAAGAAGCTGCTCTGACCGGGGAATCCGTGCCCGTAACCAAGACCGACCACGTGCTGCAGCCCGGTGAAAACGGCGATGTATCTTTGGGTGACCGGAAGAACATGGTCTTCATGGGCTCTACTGTTGTATACGGCCGCGGCACCGCTGTGGTAACCGCAACCGGTATGGATACCGAAATGGGTAAGATCGCCGATGCGCTGTCTCAGGCGGAAGACGGGAAGACCCCTCTTCAGATGAAGCTGGCTCAGCTGTCCAAGATCCTGACCTATCTGGTAATCGGTATCTGCGTGATCATTTTTGCCATCAACCTGATCCGCTCTCTGATTGCCGGTGACGGTGTAACCCTGCACACCCTGCTGGATACCTTCATGGTAGCCGTATCTCTGGCGGTTGCTGCCATTCCCGAAGGGCTTGCTACCGTTGTGACCATCGTGCTGTCCATCGGTGTAACCAATATGTCTCACAGAGCTGCCATTATCCGTAAGATGACCGCTGTGGAAACCCTGGGATGCACCCAGATTATCTGCTCTGACAAGACCGGTACCCTGACCCAGAACAAGATGACCGTTGTGGAACACTGGGGCGAAGATGAAACCCTGCTGGCCACGGCCATGTCTCTGTGCTCCGATGCGCAGTTTGATCCCGAACTGGGTGAAGCTGTGGGTGAACCCACCGAATGTGCGCTGGTGAACTACGCTGCCAAGCTGAACCTGGACAAGAACGTTCAGAAGAAAGAACTGCCCCGCCTGGGGGAAGTGCCCTTTGATTCCATGCGGAAGATGATGACCACCGTGCACAAGGATGCGGAGGGCAGAATCATCCAGTTTACCAAAGGTGCGCCTGATGAAGTGCTGAAGAACTGTACCCATATGCTGGAAGGCGGCAAGGTTGTTCCCATGACCGATGCCCACAGAAAGGCAATTCTGGCTGCCAACAAGGAAATGGCTGACAAGGCTCTCCGTGTACTGGCCGCCGCACAGAAGTCTCTGGATGCAGCACCCTCTGCCTGGGAGCCCGCCGATGTGGAATGCGGTCTGTGCTTTGTAGGTCTGACCGGTATGATTGACCCTGTCCGTCCTGAAGTAAAGCCTGCCATCGACCAGTGCCGTGAAGCCGGTGTACGTCCTATTATGATTACCGGTGACCACAAGGATACCGCTGTGGCCATTGCTATGCAGCTGGGCATCCTGAACGATGCTTCTTCCGCTATCACCGGTGCGGAACTGGACAAGATCTCCGACGAAGATTTCGATATCGCTGTGGAAAAGTATTCCGTATACGCCCGTGTACAGCCGGAACACAAGACCCGTATCGTCAACGCATGGCGTAAGAAGGGTATGGTTACCGCTATGACCGGTGACGGTGTAAACGACGCTCCCTCTATCAAGAATGCGGATATCGGCGTGGGTATGGGTATCACCGGTACTGACGTTACCAAGAATGTAGCCGACATGATTCTGGCAGATGACAACTTTGCCACCATCATTTCCGCCGTAGGCGAAGGCCGCCGGATCTACGACAATATCCGTAAGGCAATCCAGTTCCTGCTGGCATCCAACCTGTCCGAAGTGCTGTCCATCTTCGTGGCAACACTGCTTGGCTTCAACATCTTCCAGCCCGTACAGCTGCTGTGGATCAATCTGATTACCGACTGCTTCCCGGCTCTGGCACTGGGTATGGAAAAGCCCGAAGCCGACGTAATGCGCCGCAAACCCAGACCCTCCAAGGAAGGTATCTTTGCCGGCGGTCTTGGTCTGGCCGTAGGCTATCAGGGTGTGCTGGTAACCGCTATTACTCTTGTTTCTTACTTCATCGGCCGTGATGTGCTGTTTGCCCATCATGCCCTGGAAGGTGTGTCCTACACTGCTGAACAGCTGGGTACCTCCATGGCGTTCCTGACCCTGTCCATGGCGGAAATCTGCCACAGCTTCAATATGCGCTCGCTCCACGGTTCCATCTTCACTATGAAGACCCAGAATCTATGGCTGTGGGGTGCGGGAATCCTGTCCTTCCTGCTGACCACTGTGGTTGTGGAAGTTCCCTTCCTGTCCGATGCCTTTGAGCTGGCTCATCTGAACCTGCCCGAATATGCAATCGCCATGGTGCTGGCCCTGTCCATCATCCCGATCGTGGAAATCTGCAAGATCTTCACCCGGATGTGGGACCGGAAGCAGGATGCAAAGGCTGCAAAAAACGCATAATCGATACCCAAACGGAAGTCTGAAATACGGCTTCCGTTTATCTTTTTGGAAAATTTGCCTGTACCACTTGCAATATCCCTGTGAATCGTGTACAATAAAACCATCATAAGAGTTCCCCTGAGGAACCGGAAGGAGCGTACATTTATGAAAATTCAGAAACTGGGGCTGCAGCTGTATACCATCCGTGATACGATGAACGATGCAGAAAACATCCGCGAAAGCTTCCGCAAAATCAAGGCACTGGGCTATGATATCGGTCAGACTGCCGGATGTGCCATTCCGTTCGCAGAGTTCGGTCAGATCGCCAGAGAAGAAGGTATCGAAATCTGTGGCACCCACGATCACTTTAACCATATGATCGAAGATCCCAAGACAGCCATGGAAGAACACAAGGCTCTGGGTACTACCAATATGGGTATCGGCGGCTTTGGTGCAGGCTCCATTGAAGAAGTGGAAAAGTTCATCGAACAGGCCAACAAGCTGGCTGACGTGATTTATGACTACGGCTTCAAGTTCACCTACCACAACCACAGCCACGAATTCCGCCGCTTCGCAAACGGCAAGACCGCTATGGATATGCTTGTAGAAGGTCTGGATCCCAAGAAGACTTCTTTCGTTCTGGATACCTACTGGGTACAGCATGGAGGCGGTGACGTTCGTTTCTGGATCGAAAAGCTGGCCGGCAGAGTGGACATCCTGCATCTGAAGGCTATGGGCCGGAACGATCAGGGGCCTTTCATCACCGAAATCGGCAACGACAACATGAACTGGGCCGGCATGCTGGAAACCGCCGAAAAGGCAGGCGTCAAGTACTACGTTGTAGAACAGGACATCTGGCCGGGCGATCCCTTCGACTCCATCAAGCAGTCCTCCGAATATCTGCATAAATATTTTATGTAAACCGATAGTACCGGTGCGGGGAAACCTGCATCGGTATTTTTGTATACCGAAAACCCCCGGCTAGGCCGGGGAGTTCAAAGAAGGCTATGCCTATAAGTCTTGAACAAAAAAACTCCTTTTGATAAAATAGAAGTGCGGCTACCAACTGCACAAAAAAATCAAA